>DATHLY010000282.1:0-3225 GCA_035487655.1 Rhizomicrobium sp.
GATATTGCCGGAGCCGATCGAGCGCACATCGCCCGCACCCGAAATCCAGGTGAAGAACAGACCGAAAGGGATGGAGCCCAGCAAATAGCCAAGCGCAAGGCCGGTCAGGACGGGGTGAATAGCGGACATGGGCCGCGACACTGCCAGCCCTCAAGCTCAAAATCTACAATAACAAAGTCTAGTGCGCGTCGAAGACCTGCGCGCCGCCGACAAAGGTTGCGCGCACCTTGCCCTGGAATTTGCGCCCGTCAAAGGCGGTATTTCGGGAGCGGGAGTGAAGCTTTTCGGCATCCACCACAAAAGGCTCATCCTCATCCAACAGGACGAGGTCGGCGGGCGCGCCCTTGGCCAGCGTCCCACCGGGGATTGCGAATATGCGCGCTGGCGTTGCCGTCATGGTCTTCAGCAAATGGGGGAGGGTGGCGCGCCCGTCATGCACCAGGGACAGGGCCGCAGGCAGCAGGGTCTCCAATCCCACCGTGCCGGCGGCCGCCGTGGCATAGGGTTGACGTTTGGTGTCGGCGCCCTGTGGCTCATGGCTGGAGACGATCACATCGATTACGCCCGAAGCCACGCCTTCCGCCATGGCGGCACGGTCGGCCTCGCTGCGCAAAGGCGGGCGCACTTTGCGGAAAGTGTAGTAGGAGCCCACATCCAGTTCGTTCAGAGTCAGGTAATGGGCGGCAACGCCGCAAGTAACGGGCAGGCCGCGTTCCTTGGCACAGGCAATCACATCCAGGCTGGCGCGGGTGGAGATCTGGCCGAAATGCAGGCGCGCGCCGGTCAGTTCCACTAGGCGGATGTCGCGCTCCACCATCATGGCCTCGGCAAGGGCCGGCGCCGCGGGAAGGCCCAAACGGGTGGCGAATTCGCCTTCGGTGGCGCTTGCGTCCTTCACCAGCTCCGGATCCTCGGCGTGGGAAATCACCAGCGCTTCGAAAGTCGCGGCATAGGCAAGCGCCCGGCGCAGCACCCGCGCATTGGCCACCGAACGGTCGCCGTCGGTGAAGGCGATCGCGCCGGCTTCCTTCAACAGGCCGATCTCGGTCATGGTTTCGCCGAGGAGGCCTTTGGTCAGGGCGGCGCAGGGCAGCACGCGCACTCTCGCCGTGGCTTGCGCGCGGCGCAGGATGAAATCCACCAGCGAGGGCTCATCGATCACCGGATCGGTGTTGGGCATCACGATCATGGAGGTGACGCCGCCTGCCGCTGCGGCGGCGCTAGCCGACTCCAGGCTCTCGCGATGTTCCGCGCCCGGCTCGCCGGTGAAGACGCGGCAGTCGATCAGGCCCGGCGCGAGTACCAGGCCGCGGCAATCGATTACTTCCGGGTCGCGGGGCTCGGCGTCGTTGAACAGCCGCGGGCCCATATCGGCGATGCGGCCATTTTCCACCAGCAGCCCGCCTTTGACATCCATGCCGGTGGCGGGATCGACCAGCCGCGCATTTTTGAAGGCGATGCGTCCGCTCCGCGAGGTGATCATGCCAGGCCCCGTGGCTCGGATTCACTGCGCGCGAGTCCGCGCGCAAGCGCATCCAGGATCGCCATGCGCAGCGCAACCCCCATTTCCACCTGCTCGCTGATCAGGCTGACTTGAACGTCGTCGGCGATATCCGAGGCGATCTCCACCCCGCGGTTCATCGGTCCCGGATGCATCACCAGCGCGCCCGGCTTGGCATACGCCAGTTTCTCCCGATCCAGGCCATAGAAGCGGAAATATTCCCGCGCCGATGGCACGAAGGCGCCCGCCATGCGCTCCAGCTGCAACCTGAGCATCATCACAATGTCGGCGCCGGCCAGCCCCTTCTTCATGTCGGTATAGATTTCCACGCCAAAACGGTCGGCATCGCAGGGCAGAAGCGTGCGCGGCGCCACCAGCCGGACCCGCGCGCCCATCATGGAAAGCAGCCGCAGGTTGGAACGCGCCACGCGGCTATGCAGCACGTCGCCGCAGATCGCCACCACCAGGCCTTCGAAACTGCCGCGATGGCGGCGGATGGTCAGTGCGTCAAGCAGCGCCTGAGTGGGATGTTCGTGCGCCCCATCGCCGGCATTGATCACACTGCAGTCCAACTTGCGCGATAGAAGCTCGGCCGCGCCGGCATCCTGGTGGCGTATCACCAATATGTCCGGCCGCATGGCATTCAGGGTGGAAGCGGTGTCCAGCAGGGTTTCACCCTTGGAGACGGAGGACGTCCTCACCGACATGTTCATCACATCGGCGCCCAGTCTTTTGCCCGCCAGTTCAAAGGAGGACTGGGTGCGGGTCGAGGCCTCGAAGAACAGGTTGATCAGGGTGCGGCCCTTGAGCAGGGCGGTTTTCTTGTCTGTGGCCCGGCCCTGCACGACATAGGTGTCGGCGAGATCGAGCAGCGCGGCGATGTCGAGGGGAGAAAGCCCGTCGATCCCCAAGAGATGCTTGGACGGAAGGATCGGTGCGGCAGCCGGCAATGTCATTAAAGTGGGGCTTATAGCGGGGGTTCCGGACAGGGGCAAGCGGTGGTGCCACCCCTGATAGGAGCATGGTGAACCGCGCCGGCTTTGTCCCTTTGTTTCGTGCCTCGGAGGTTAATTTCCTGGGGATGTCTTGTCTTGCGCGATCCGCGTGCCCTTGTTGATGCAGCCGAAATCCTTGATGCCCGCGCTGTTGATGGCCGGCGGCAGGGGGCAAAGCTCAAAGGTCCCGGTGATGCGGGTTCTCATCGAGCCGGTCTTGCTTTGCCAGTAGAGCCAATTCTGCATCACAGCGGGCGCAATGTCGGCATTGCTGTCCGGCGGCGCCTTGATGATGGTGCGTGTTCCATCCTCGGAAATGAGCGTCACGCCAAGGCCCGGCGTCATCCCCAGGCTGCCTTTGACGGTGGAACAGTGCCCCGTAAGCGCCGGGCTCTTCTTGCAGGTCATTTCCGCCGCAGTCGCGGCGGAAGGAAGAAGCAGGATCACCGCGATTAAGATTCTAAGCACCGCTCATCTCCTCCAGGCTTTTGCCCGCCGGCTCAGGCAAGAACAGGATAGCGATCATGGTGATGGGGATCGAGGCCAGCAACCATTGAATGGCGGGGCCGTGACCGCCCAGGCGGTCATACAGCAGGCCTTCCAGCGCCAGGGCTGCCGCGCCGGCACCGATCTCGATGGCATAGCGCAGCCCGCCTACTGTGGCGCGATAGTGGGTCGGCACGATTTCCAGCGCGAAACCCGCGATCAGCGTGTCGCCGGCGAAGAAGC
>DATHLY010000283.1:0-5384 GCA_035487655.1 Rhizomicrobium sp.
TCACCGGCCACTGCCAACCTGCGCGCGCAAGCCCAGGCGCGCGGTGTCGATGCCGGCCGGCTGGTTTTCGCACCCAAGCTGCCGCCGGATCGGCATCTGGCGCGGCATCAACTGGCCGACCTGTTTCTCGACACCCTGCCCTACAATGCCCACACTACCTGCAGCGATGCGTTGTGGGCGGGCGTTCCCGTGGTGACCTGCTATGGCAAGGCCTTCCAGGCCCGCGTGGCCGCCAGCCTGTTGAAGGCGATCGACCTGCCGGAGCTGGTGACCACCCGGCCCGGAGACTATGAAGCTTTGGCGCTGGAGCTGGCGGGCAATCCGGCACTGCTCAAGGCCACGCGCGAAAAGCTTTGGCGCAACCGGTTGACCACGCCGCTCTATGACAGCGAGCGTTTTCGCAAGAATATCGAGGCGGCGTATGAAGCAATGTTGGCTTAATTCGGCTTCGGTCTTTTCTTGGGATCAAACCCGTAAAACGCTTCCGGATTCTCCACCAGGATGCGATGGCGCAGCTTGGCGTCCGGCGCCCATTCCGCCAACAGGTTCAACAACACCACATCATCGGGCATGGCCACCGGATTGAGCTTTTTGGTCGCGTCGGGATGCGGCCAGTCGCTGCCCCACACACAACGCTCCGGCGCCGCCTGGATATAGCCCTTCGCCGCCTCGCTGGCGCCGGCATAGTGCGGCGGGGTGCCGCCGCCATACAAATAGGCGCCAGACACTTTCACCCAGCCATGGCCGGAATCCAGCAGCTTGCGCACGGTGACATATTGCGGGCCCTTGGCATCCACCGCCCGGCCCAGGTGATCGATGATCACGGGCACCGGCAGGCTCAGCAGCAACGGCTCCATCTGCACCAACTGCTCCGGCGGCATGTTGCACTGGATGTGCCAGCCCATGGCGGCAATGCGCTTGGCCAGCGGCACGACTTCTTCGGCGCTGACGGGATTGCCCAGGCCGAACTGCACCCGCACCCCGCGCACCCCCGCGGCATGGAGTTTTTTCAGTTCCGCATCCGTGACTTTGGAATTCACCACACAGACGGCTCGGCAATTCTCGCCCAGCTGCGCCAGCACATCCAGCACGCAATCATTGTTGGTGCCATAGGTCGAGGGCTGCACCATCACATTGCGGCTGGTGCCCAGTTTCTTTTGCAGCGCCTTGTAGTCCGTCACCGTCGCATAAGGTGGCTTGAGAACGGCATTGGGATTATAAGGAAAGCGCGGGTCATAAATGTGATGATGGCAGTCGGTGGCGCCGTCGGGCACCTGGAACTCAACCTTCGCAAATGCCGGCGTCGCAACCATGGCAAGCCCTCCGCCCACAACCGTGCGGCGATCCAGATGGTCCATTTTCATTTCTTCCCCGTATAAGTAACTCGCCACACCGTCTGGCCGACATCGTCCGCCACCAGCAGGCTGCCGTCTTTCGCCACCGTCAATCCCACCGGGCGGCCCCAGGCCAAGGGCGGATTTTTGCTTTTGCCGTCCCAGAAGCCGGTGAGGAAATTGTCGTAGCCTCCGGCTGGGCGGCCATTCTTCATGCGGATGCGCACCACCTTGTAGCCATGCGGTTCGCTGGTATTCCAGGAGCCATGCAACGAGACAAAAGCGTCGCCTTTATATTCGGCGGGAAAATTGTCGCCGGTATAGAATGCGAGGCCGACGGGCGCGCTGTGGGCGGGAAACAGCACATCGGGCAGAAGCGCCTTGGCCACCATGTCGGGACGCTTGGCGCCAAGGTCGGGATCGGGATTGTTGCCGATATAGCTCCAGGGATAGCCATAAAAGCCGCCCGGTTTGACGTAGGTGAAATAATCCGGCGGAAGATTGTCGCCCAGCCCGTCACGCTCATTCACCGCCACAAACAGGTCGCTGGTTCCGGGATAGATGGCGATGCCCACTGGATTGCGGATGCCTGAGGCATAGTCCACCAGCTTTCCCTTGGCATCGACCTTGAACACTTTCGCACCCGGCTGGTACTCCGAGACATTGTCGTGGCTGCCCATCTCCACGAAGATGGTCCCATCCGGCGTCAGCGCCAGGTCGCGGGTAGCGTGCATGCCGGAATTGCGCAGGTCCGGCGCGATGGTGACGCGTTCGGGCTTGCCGGCTGTCGTCTGCCCCGGCTTGTACGGCACGCGCCACACCGCCATCAGGTCGCTGTAATAGAAATAGCCATCCCTCAGCGCCATGCCTTGCGGCTTGTTGAGACCGCTTATGAAAGTGAATCGCTGGTCGGCGGTCCCGCTCCGCTTGCTGTCGCGCAGCAGGCTGATTTTCCCGGCGGCGCGCTCGCTGAGAAACACATCGCCGTTGGGCGCGCTCAAAAGTCCACGCGCATTGTCTAGATGGTCAGCGAAGATGGAAACCGTGAAGCCCTGGGGCGCTTCAGGTTTCGTCCCAGCGGGACGCGGGATGTCCTTGTCGTTGTTAGCGACAGCCGGCGTGGCATAGGGTTTGGGCAGGTCCGATGGCTTGAGCAGGAAATGTTGCCCCGGCCGGTCGGCGGCGAAGGCTGCGGCCGGCAGCAATAGCAAAACTGTCATGAAACGCTTCATGTTTCTTCCCTGCTTCCGGCCATTATTTTTCTTACGAGAGGAATGATGGCGGGGTGCGGCCGCAAAAACAATGGTGCGGGCCCGCCGTACCGGCTAAAAGCGCCGCCATGACCGACCTCGATGCCCGCAAGGCGAAGGCACGTGCCTGGTTTGAATCCCTGCGCGACCGCATCATGGCGGCCTTCGAGTCCTTGGAAGACGAAGCACCCGCAAAGCTCTATCCGGGCGCTCCAGGCCGCTTTGAAAAAGCACCCTGGAGCCGCGGCGAGGATGAAGGCGGCGGCGTGATGGGATTGATGCGCGGCCGGCTGTTCGAGAAGGTCGGCGTGCATTCCTCCACCGTGTTCGGCGCCTTTTCCCAGGAATTCGCCAAGCAAGTGAAAGGTGCGGGCGAGGATCCGCGTTTCTGGGCCAGCGGCGTCAGCCTGATCGCGCATATGCGCAACCCGCGGATTCCCGCGGTGCACATGAACACCCGCATGATCGTCACCACCGAAAGCTGGTTTGGCGGCGGCGCCGACCTCAATCCCACGCTCGATCTGGCGCGCACACCGCGTCATCCCGACACGGTGGATTTTCATGCCCGGTTGAAGCAAGCCTGCGACACGTTCGACAAGGAGTGGTTCCCAAAATACAAGAAATGGGCCGACACCTATTTCTGGCTGCCGCATCGCGGCGAGCCACGCGGGGTCGGCGGCATCTTCTTCGACCATCATCACAGCGGCGATTGGAACCGCGACTTCGCCTTCACCAAGGCGGTGGGCGAAGCCTTTTTGGACATTCAGCCCCAGATCATTCGCCGCCGCATGGCGGAATCCTGGACCGAGGAGGAGCGTCATGAGCAAGCCAAGTGGCGCGGCCGTTATGTCGAGTTCAATCTGCTCTATGACCGCGGCACGCATTTCGGACTGCGAACCGGCGGCAATGTCGAGAGCATTCTTTCGTCGATGCCGCCGATTGCGGAGTGGAAATGAGCGTACGGCCCACTCTGCGTCTCGGCTCACGCGGTTCGCCTTTGGCGCTGGCCCAGTCCCAACTGGTGGCGGGGATGCTGGCAAGAGAGACCAGCCTGGACACATCCGCCTTTCCCGTTGAGAGTTTCATGACCAGCGGCGACCGCATCCAAGGCCGCTTGCAGGAGGCCGGCGGCAAGGGCCTTTTCACCAAGGAGTTGGATGAAGCCCTGCTGGACGGACGCATCGACGCCGCCGTGCATTCGATGAAGGATCTGCCCACCCGCATGCCGCCCGGCATTGTGTTGGCCTCGGTCCCCGCGCGCGAGGATCCGCGCGACGCCTTCATTGCAACACGGGCCAGATCGCTGATGGAACTGCTGGCCGGCGCAACAGTGGGTACCGCCAGCCTGCGCCGTCAGGCCCAGACCCTGCACCTGCGTCCGGACTTGAAGGTGGAAATGCTGCGGGGCCGTGTCGAAACCCGGCTGGCCAAGATCGAAAGCGGTACCTTCGACGCCACCTACCTGGCGCTGGCCGGGCTGAGGCGGCTGGGGCTGGAAGAGCATGCCGCTGCAATCGTGGATAGCGAGGCGATGCCGCCCGCACCGGGACAGGGGGCGCTTGCCGTCACTGCCCGCGCCGGCGACGACAAGACCTTGGCGCTGCTAGGGCCGCTGAACGTCATCGAATACGCCGTCACCACCACGGCTGAGCGTGCATTTCTGGAGGCGCTGGACGGGTCCTGCCGCACCCCCATCGCCGCCCTGGCGAAGATCGCCGGCGGGACGCTCACCTTTTTGGGCGAGGTCCTCACCCCCGATGGCAGGCATTGCTGGCGGCGCAGCGGAACCGCCATCCTGGACGGCGACCTGAAGGCGATAGCCCGTGAACTGGGATTGCGGCTGGGCGCAGAGATCAAAGCCGAGGCCGGGCCGCTCTACCAGGCGCATTTTGGCGATAATGGCTGGTAACCTCCGCCAATAGCCCCTCATTAGAGTGCGCTGCAGCAGGAGGTTTGCCCCCTTTTAAGCCCCCCTGTTTTGGCGCAGCATCCGCGGCCAGAAGAACAAGGCGCCACAGAGATGCGCCGCCACCGGGAGAAACGATCATGCTCAACAAACGCGCTTTCGTGACGGGAACGCTGGCCGCTGCCGTGGCAGCGGCCGCACAGGCGCAAGGAGCAAAGCCTGCGGACAAGAAAATCAACTACGGACCGCAAAGGCCCGACATTCCCCATGGCATGGTCAAGACCACCAAAATGTTCCAGGCGCCGCCCGGCTTTGCGAATGCGCTCGCCGTGGCGCCGGAAGGGCTGTGGATCGGCCAGCAAAAGCTCTCCGGCAAATCGGCCCAATCCTATCACCTGCCGGATCCCAAGGACCTGCGCGAGGCCGCCTGGCTGGTCGACTGGAACGGCAAGCTGCTGAAGACAGTCATGACCAATTCCCGCAATACGTCGGGCATGGCTTATGGCAATGGTTGTGTGTGGATGATGGCCAATCAGGAGCCGGAAGGCGTGTTCCAGGTGGACATGAATTCCAAGGAGATCAGCCACCGCCAAATTCCGCTTGGCCTGCCGGGCCACGACGGCGGCGGCAGCCATGGCGCGCAATGGCATGACGGCAAGCTGTGGATCGTGGCCAACCGGCCGCGCCTGATGCTGCGGGTGGATCCCAAGTCCTGGGCGCCGGAAGTGGCGATCCCGATCTATGTCACGCCCGAGAAGCAGCGCTGGCATGACATGACCTTCGATGCCGAAGGCAATATCTGGATGGTCACCGGCAATGACTCCAAGAGCTACAAGGAAGGACGGCCGGGCCTGGTCAAGTATGACGGCACGACCGGCGCGGTCATGGCGACCT
>DATHLY010000284.1:0-3342 GCA_035487655.1 Rhizomicrobium sp.
AAGGCCCGCTTCTAAGGAGGGAACGATGCGATATGCAGTGCTGATCCTTGCATTGGGCCTTTGTCCGTTGAGCGCACAGGCGGCGCTGCTTTCGCCTTCCGAGGTGGACGCGTCGCGCTATCTGCCGCCGCCGCCGGCGACGGGATCGGTTGATGAGAAGGCCGAATTCCAGGAGCTCAAGGCCATTGCCGCGCGCAGCACGCCGGAAGAGATGGCCGCCGCCGCGCATGACGCCAAGGACGAGACGCCGGACATCTTCAACCGGGCGATCGGCTTTGACGCCACGACCAAACCCGAGACCTTCAAACTGATGACGATGGTCATGGAAGAGGAAGATGGCGACACCAAGGGCGCCAAGGCCTATTTCCACCGCCTGCGCCCTTATTCGGTGGATCCGAGCATCAAGACCTGCGAGCCGGTCAAGCCCGGTAAGGCGGCAAATTCCTATCCCAGCGGCCATTCGTCCCTGGCTTTTTCCATGGGCGTGGTGCTGGCCTCCTTGATTCCGGAGAAATCCCAGGCGATCCTGGCGCGGGCGTCGGAATATGCGGAGCACCGACTGGTATGCGGCGTGCATTATCGCAGCGACATCGTGGCGGGCCAGCAATTCGGGACCATTTTGGCCCTCAGGCTGATGCAAAATCCCACATTTCGGGCGCAGATGGATCGCGCGCGCGCCGAATTGGGCAGCGCCACACACTGAATCGCTGATTGGTGAATTATTCCGCCGCGACCGGCCTGCGGTAGTGCATGGGAGCAGGCGCCGGGTACAGCTTGTGACGCAAGGCGGCGGCGGCGTCCAACAGGGCGTCGCGTATTTCTGCCTGGCGCTCCGGCGTCATGCGGTCCGCATCGTCGCTGGCGGAAAGCGCGGCGACAGCGCGGCCATCCTGGTCGCGCACCGGCACCGCGATGCAGCGCATGTTGGCGTGATGTTCGCGATCGTCGAGGGCAAAGCCTTGCTCGCGCACCAACTTGAGCTCGGCACGAAGGGCCGCGGCGGTGGTGATGGTATAGGGCGTCAGGGGAACCAATTCGCCGTCCAGGATAAAACTTTCCACCTCAGCGTCCGGCAAGGCCGCCAGAAGCACTTTGCCCAGGCCGGAGCAATAGGGCTCCAACTGCGCGCCGACACGGGTGTTGACGGGGAATGCGCCGGGCGCTGAAACCTTGGCGACATAAGTCACCATGCCATGCTCCAGCACACCCATATGGGTGGTGAGTCCCAGTGTCTTGGACAGCTCGGTCATCAAGGCATGGCTGGCATCGCGCAACAATTCGGCGATGGTCACATTGTGGGAGAGGGACAGAAGAAGCAGTCCTGGCCGGTAGCGCCCACGCGGTCCCCGCACGACAGCGCCGATTTCTTCCAGGGTTTGAATCAGGCGATAGCCGGAGGCTTCCGGAAGATTGGCGCGGCGGCTGAGCTCGCAGCTGGTCAGCCACTCGTCGGGATCGTGGAACGCCTTCAAAAGGGCGAAAGCCTTCATCACGGAATAGTTTTTGGGTGTTGCCACGTCGACCGTTTCCCCTGACTGCGTCACAGAAGTGACGCACCGCCCGCGTTTCCCTTATGCCGCTTAGCCCGCGATCTATGCCGCTGACGGTGCGGCACAAATGATTGTCGTATTGCCAGAATAGCTCAAAGATGACGCCCCGTCACCTCTCATTAGATGAGAGATGATCTTTGGCTGAGCCCATACTCAACGGGGGAGAAAAAAGCCATAAATCCATGGGCCGGCAGGACGATTGGGCGACGAAGGCTTGGCCCGGCAAGAAGAAAAATAAGCTCTCATGGGGTTGGGATGCGCAAGGTCTTGCGGGCGGCGACTGGAATCTTGGCTCTGACGGTCGCGATTGCGGCTCCCGTCTCGTCTCGGATCACGTCCCAGGACCGCGCTTTGCTTCAGGCCGGCAGCGACCGGGACAATTGGCGGCTGCATGGCCGTACTTATGACAATCAGCGCTTCTCGCCACTGACCGGCATTGACAAGAACAATGTCGGCAAGCTCAATCTTGTGCATACGCTGCACACCGGCGTGGCCAACAGCTTCGAGGCGACGCCCCTTGTGATCGACGGCGTCCTGTATCTGGTCACCGCCACCAATCACGTCCAGGCTTATGATGCGATAACGGGAAATCAGATCTGGGCCTGGCAGCCGGATCAACTGGATTTCACCGAGGCTTGTTGCGGACCGCAGGCGCGGGGCGTGGCGGTGGCGCATGGAAAAGTCTTCACGGCCTTATTCGATGGACATTTGGTGGCACTGGACGCCAAGACAGGAAAGCTGATCTGGCAGACCGATCCCGCCAAGACCCATCCCGAGCCCAAGCACTATTACACCTATACGCTGGCGCCCCAGGTCTATGACGGCATGGTGATCGTCGGCACGGCCGGCGCGGAATATGAAACGCGCGGCATGGTGGAAGCTTATGACGCCGAAACCGGCAACAAGATCTGGGAATTTCGCACCACCGCCGCGCCGGGCGAACCGGGCGGCGATACCTGGGGCGGCGACGCCTGGAAGCATGGCGGTGGCTCGGTCTGGAATACGCCGGCTATCGATTCCAAGAACGGCTTGGTGATTTTGGCGACCGGCAATCCCAATCCCGATTATCAGGGCACGACGCGGCCGGGCGACAATGCCTATACCGATTCAATTCTCGCCTTGCACGTCAAGACGGGCAAGCTCGCCTGGTGGTATCAGGAAGTACCGCATGACATGTGGGACTATGATGCCTCGGCCCCGGTCATGCTGTTCGATGCCAAGGATGAGGCCGGCAAGAGTGTTCCGGCCGCGGGCCAGGCGGGCAAGGTGGGCAATGTCTTCATCGTCAACCGCCTGACCGGCAAGTTCCTGCACAAATCCGAGCCCTTTGTCACCCAAAGTGCCAACATCTTCACGCCGCCGAACAAGGACGGCGTCAGCATCCTGCCGGGCGTCAGTGGCGGCAGCCTGTGGCAGCCGCCTGCCTTTTCGCCGCGCACCAATTATTTCTATGTGCTGGGCGCCAACCAGGCGATGATCTTCACCACCATCGATTTCAAGGACAGCACGCCTGGCGGGCCTTGGGTGGGCCGCCACACAGGAGGGGTGATGAAGCCCGATACCAGCGTGCCCTCCAGCGGCACCTTGACCGCGATCGACGTCAACAGCGGCAAGATCGGCTGGCAGTACAAGTCGCCGCGTCCCATCTATGGCGGCGTTTTGGCCACAGCCAGCGACCTGATCTTTGCCGGCGAGCAGACCGGTGATTTCAGTGCCTTCGATGCGCGGACCGGCGAAAAACTATGGTCCCACCATTTCGAGCGCGGCGTCTGTTCGCCGCCCATCACCTATC
>DATHLY010000285.1:0-3701 GCA_035487655.1 Rhizomicrobium sp.
ATGCCGCCCATCAGGATCGAACCCTGCCATTGCGGGAAAACATTGCCCTTGTAAAAGGTGATGCTGCCCGGCGCGATGATGGGAGTCCAATAAATCACCGGTTTCTGCAAGTCGGGGCGCGTGTCGGGGCTGGGGATCGGCACGCCGTTATAGTTGGTGGCGTAGGACGCCAGCGGCCAGCCGTAATTCTTGCCCTTCTCGATCAGGTTCAGTTCATCGCCGCCGCGCGGGCCATGCTCCGCCTCCCACAGCCGGCCGTCGGGCGCAAAGGCCAGGCCATAGGGCGTGCGATGACCCATGGACCAGGTTTCGGCAGGCGTCAGGTTCTTGCCGGGATATTTGTAGGTGTAGACCACCGGCGCGGTCTTGGCGGCTTCGGTGTCGGACGGTGGATTGATGATGCCGACGCTTTGCGCGCCGGTCTTGCCGAAGTTGGGATTGTCCGGCGACGGCTTTCCATCCAAGGTCAAGTGCAGGATTTTGCCGATCGGCTGGTTGGGGTCTTGCGCGGGCGTGAAGCGCTGACGCTCCCCAACAGTCAGGAACAGCGATTTGCCGTCGGGCGCGAAGGCGATATTGGCGCCGAACTGGCCGCCGCGTCCGCGCGAGCCGTCGCGCCAGATCACTTGCAGATCCTCAAGGCTCGCTGTCGGCTGCGTGCCATTGTCGTTGATCACCAACTTCGCCTTGGCAAGCGCCAGGCTGGAGCCGCTGATCCCGCCAAGCGTGCCGGGCTCGCAATAGGTGAGGTAAATGGTGTTATCGCTGGCGTAATTCGGCGAGACATAGATCCCCAGCATGCCGCCCTGGCCGCCATACAGCGAGGCGGGATAGTTCAGCACTTGGCGCTTCATGCCTTGCTGGGTCACCAGCCAGATGGGGCCGACCTTTTCGGTCACCAGCATGCGGCCGTCGGGCAGGAAGGCGATGCGCCAGGGCAGGTTGAAGGTCGCCACCGAGGTCATGTTGAAAGGCACATTGGCCTCGCCCGCCTGGTTGCCCGCATTCACCTGGGCAGCAACCGGCGCGTAAGCTCCGCCCGACAACAACGCCACGAGCAGAGCCGTTTTCGCAATTTTCGTCATCTGTACCGTCCCTAAGGGGTTCTGGGGGAATTGTGGCCGGGAAGATTGCAGATGGGACCCCGCCCTGTCTACCGGACCTGTTGTCCGCCCATAACCCTTTGGGCGGTACCGCTAATGGGGCATCAGCTCGGGAAAGCGTGGAAGAAAACCATTGCGGTTGGGCATCTGCACCTTCGGCAGCGTCTTGGCGTTGATCACCAGCTTGGCGTCGATCAGCTTGCCTTCGGCCAGGATATAGGCGGTCAGGGCATAGACTTCAGAATCACTGAGCGACCGGGGTTCGTTCCAGGGCATGGCCCGGCGGATGTAGTCGAACAAAGGCGGGGCATAGGGCCAGTAATTGGCGATGGTGGCCCGGGACGCGTCCATGCCCTTGAGTTTCATGTCGCTGACAATAATTGGGGGCGCGGGCTTGCCGCTGCGCGCCAACTCAGTGCCGCGCCCGCCATCGCCATGGCAGGCAGCGCATTTGGCGACAAAGATGGGAGCGCCTTGCGCGGCGGTACCTTGGCCTGGCGGCAAGCCCGCGCCATCGGCCTGGATATCGATGTCCCAGCGCGCGACATCGCCGGCGCTGACCGGTTTGCCGAGATGGGGCGTGTCGGCAAGCGCCGAAGGACTCAACAGCGCCAACCCGAGCAGAGCAAGCGCCTTACGCATAAGCATGGGTCACCTTGCCATGACTGTTCACCGCCCAGCTGGTGATGACATTGCAGTGATGATTGCGGAAGGCGGTGACGGGCGGCTCGCTGTCCAATTCGCCGCGCGCGGCAACCAATTCGCTCCGCGTCGGCTGGAACGAGCCGTGATCGTCCCAGGCGCGGCTTTGCAGGATGGCGGGTCCGCCGTTCCAGCGCCAAGGCAGGCGGAAGCGGGTGAAGGCCTTGGTCTGGACCGGCGCCTGAAGGGCCGCTTCGGCCCAACTCTTGCCGCCGTCGGCACTGATCATCACCTTGGCGATCTTTCCCTTGCCGGAATAGGCGATGCCGGAAATCTCGTAGATGCCGGGCTGTTTCAGCTCATGGCCATGCGAGGGCCGGGTGATGTAGGACTTGACCTCGTTCAGGAAATTGAAGTTGTAGCTTTTTCCTTTCGGCATCGGCTCGGTATAGACCTGCGATTCCCAGAAGCTCATCGCCGGGCCGGGGACCAGCTTGATGCGCCGGAGGAATTTGACATTCATGTTGCCTTCATAGCCGGGCAACAAAAGGCGCATGGGAAAGCCGTTACCGGGCATCAAGGGCTCGCCATTCTGGTAGAGCGCGATCATCGCATCGTCCAAACCCTTGGCCAGCGGAATACTGCGCATCAGGTGCGGCCCATCGGCGCCTTCGGCGATGAACCATTTGGCTTTGGGATCAATGCCGCACTCATCCAGCAGGATGGACAATTTCACGCCGGTCCATTCGGCGCAGGACGCCAGTCCGTGCAGCGCCTGCACGTTGTCCTGGATGGGCTTGGGCGAGAACAAAGGCGCGCTGTTGCCGCCGCACTCCACAAAGGCGGGGGCGGAGGTGAGGGGATAGCGCAGCAGCGCGTCCAAAGTGAAGACCTGCGGGCGTTTCACCAAGCCGTGGATCACAAAGCGGTGCTTCTCAGGATCGATATCGGGAATGCCGGTATGGTTGATCGTGAAATGCAAGCCGTTGGGGGTCAGCGATCCTTCCAGCATGTGATGCGGCGTGCGGGAAAGGGAAGAACGCGGCTCGAACTTCGGATTGGATAGCGTGCGCACCACATTCTTGGCGAATTTCGACGGCGTCTGGTAGGGCGGCGTGTCCTCGCCTGCCTGAAGACCCCATGGCGGTTCGGCAAGTTGCTCGGCAGCTGCGCCCGTCGCATTGGGACCAAGACCGGTCCCCAGCACGCCCGCAGCCGCGATGCTCTTGCCCAGCAGCGCGCGCCGGTGCAGCAAGCCATTGCCCGCGACCTGTTTGTCCCCATCCTGTTTGTTGATGTCCTGTTGATCGCCGGAATGATCGGGAAGATTGCTTCGCTGTTTCATCGCGCGCCCCCTTGGCTGGCGTGACTCGTCACGCCTTGGGGCAATTGAGGCAGATGAAGGCCCGGCTGGCAACAGCGCGCTGGGCTAAGGCCGATCGGTCAATAGTTTCAGATTGATGGCACCAGGCGGCGGCTTCAAAAATGCCGCACCATTTTCATGCCCTTCCATATCTCGGCGGCATAAATTCGCCTCCTCATCCCCCGCTCAGCGCCTGGACGATGCAGACTTCATCGGATTCACCGATGCCGTGGCCAAGGTCCTTCACCGCCTCGCCATTGATGAAGAAGCGGATGTGTCTGCGCACTTGGTCCTGTTCGTCGACCATACGGAAGCGGATGCCGGGATAGCGCGCATCCAGATCGGCCAGCACTCCCCCCAAGGTGGCGCCCGTCGCGTCCACTTCGTCCGCGCCGGTATAGGAGCGCAAGGGACTGGCGATCAGGACTTTGATGGACATCGCACCTTCATATCTGCGCGGTTTCCACCGCATAGATTTCCGGCAGGTGGCGCGCAAGGCAGCGCCAGGACTTGCCTTCGCTGCGGCTGGCCCAGAGTTCGCCACTGGTGGTGCCGAAATAGAGGCCGATCGGTTTTTCATGGTCCGCGGCAAA
>DATHLY010000286.1:0-4182 GCA_035487655.1 Rhizomicrobium sp.
GAGCCGCGAGCGCTTCACCATGGACGAGGGCCTGTCGCGCGCCGTCACCAAGGTTTTCGTCGAACTCTACAACCAGGGCCTGATCTACAAGGACAAGCGCCTGGTCAATTGGGATACCCGGCTGCAGACCGCGGTGTCGGACCTGGAAGTCGAGAATATCGAGATCAAGGGCCATCTCTGGCACATCAAATATCCCATCGAGGACAGCGACCAGTTCATCACCATTGCCACCACCCGACCCGAAACCATGCTGGGCGACACGGCGGTGGCGGTGCATCCCGATGATGCGCGTTACAAGGCGCTGGTTGGGAAGATGGCGGTGCTGCCGCTGACCGGACGCCTGATCCCCATTATCGCCGATGACTATTCCGATCCGGAAAAAGGCACCGGCGCGGTCAAGATCACGCCGGGCCATGACTTCAACGATTTCGAGGTCGGCAAGCGCCACAAACTGCCCTTGATCAACATCCTCAACAAGGACGGCACCCTCAATAACGAAGTCCCGGCGCCCTATCGCGGCCTCTCGCGCGAGGCGGCTCGCAAGAAGGTCTTGACCGATCTGGAAGCGGCGGGCCTGTTGGAAAAGAGCGAGCCCATCACCCATGCCGTGCCGCATGACGAAAAGACCAAGACGGTGGTGCTGGAGCCCTACCTCACCGAGCAATGGTACCTGAACGTTCAGCCGCTGGCGGACAAGGCCATCGCCGCGGTCGAAAAGGGTGAGACACGTTTTTTTCCGGAGAACTGGACACAGATCTTCTATGGCTGGATGCGCAATATCCGCCCCTGGTGCATTTCCCGCCAGCTATGGTGGGGCCATCAGATTCCCGTCTGGTACGACGCAGACGGCAAGGCCTATTGCGCCGAAGGCGAACAGGAGGCGGTCAAGCTCGCCGGCGGCAAGGCACTGGTGCGCGATGAGGACGTGCTGGACACTTGGTTTTCGTCGGCGCTTTGGCCTTTCTCGACCCTGGGCTGGCCGGACCAAACACAGGAGTTGGAACGTTATTATCCCACCAGCGTGCTGGTGACAGCCTTTGACATCATCTTCTTCTGGGTCGCCCGCATGATGATGATGGGCACGCATTTCATGGGCAAGGTGCCGTTCAAGACGGTGTTGATCCACAATCGCGTGCTGGACGAGCAGGGCGCGAAAATGTCCAAGACCAAGGGCAATGTGGTCGATCCCATCACCCTAATCGATGATTTCGGCGCCGACGCGCTGCGCTTCACCTTGGCGCAGGCCGCTGGCCAGAATCGCGACATGCGGGTGGGGCCAACCAGGGTCGAAGCGGGGCGCAACTTCGCCACCAAGCTGTGGAACACATCCCGTTTTTGCGAAATGAATGGCTGCGTCACAGTATCGGGCTTTGATCCGCACGCCGTGACGGAAACCGTCAATCAATGGATCGTGGCGGAAACGGCAAGCGCCGTGGCGGACGTCACGGCTGCGATCGAGGCGCTGCGTTTCAATGATGCCGCCAATGCGGCCTATCACTTTGTCTACGACATTTTCTGCGATTGGTATGTCGAGATGACCAAGCCGATCTTCCAGTCGGGTGGGGACAAAGCCAAGGCCGAGACTCGGGCGACCACAGCCTGGGCGCGGGACCAGATCCTCAAGCTGCTGCATCCCTTCATGCCCTTCATCACCGAAGAGCTATGGGCGGCGACAGCGGCCACGCCCCGCGACAGCCTGTTGGTCGTGGCAGAGTGGCCGGCGATCGGAACGCGGCAGGCGGCTGCCGCCAGCGCCGAAATGAACTGGGTCATCGATCTCATCAAGGGTGTGCGTTCCGTGCGTGCCGAAATGAACGTGCCGGCGGGTGCGAAAGTCCCGCTTGTGTTGACGGGTGCGTCGGAGACCAGCGCTCGTCGCTTGGCCAAGCATATCGACGTGATCTCAACCCTTGCACGGTTGTCCAGCGCCGAGGCTGCACCCACCATCCCAAAAGGCTCGGCACAGTTCGTGTTGGAAGAGGCCGTTATCGCCCTGCCGCTGGGTGATGTGATCGACTTTGCCAAGGAACGGGCGCGGCTGGAAAAGGACCTCAAGAAAACCCAGGACGAGATTGCGCGCTTCGATGCCAAGTTGTCCAACGAGCAGTTCGTCGCCAAGGCGCCGGAGGAGGTGCTGGCGGAACAGCGGGAAAAGCGGGCTGAAGCCCAAGCCTTGGCGGTGCGGCTGACTGACGCGATTGGGCGGTTGGCCCAATAACCTCGATGCCTTCGCGGTTGCAGGGCGCTGGGAGGCTTCCTAATTCTTCGGCAGTCGTCGAAACACCGAGGCTCCATGCCCACCTTGTTCGATCCCCTGAAATTGGGCGCGCTTGCCTTGCCCAACCGCATCCTGATGGCGCCCTTGACCCGAAGCCGCGCCACGCCGGATGCCCGTGTGCCTACGGCACTGCAGTTGGAATATTACGCGCAGCGGGCCGGCGCCGGACTGATTTTTTCGGAAGCGACCTCTGTCACGCCGATGGGCGTGGGCTATGCCGCCACGCCGGGCATCTGGTCCGAGGAACAGACCGAAGGCTGGAAGAAGATAACCAAGGCGGTCCATGACGCCGGTGGGCGCGTGGTGTTGCAGCTTTGGCATGTGGGGCGTGTTTCCGATCCGCTTTTTTTGAACGGCGCCTTGCCCGAAGCGCCCAGCGCCATACCGCCGAAGGGTTACGTCTCGCTGGTGCGCCCGCAAAAGGAGTTCGTCACCCCCCGCGCCCTGGAGCTAGAGGAGATTCCGGGCATCATTGCCGCCTTCAGGCGTGGAGCGGAGAATGCGATGAAGGCCGGCTTTGACGGTGTGCATATCCACGGCGCCAATGGCTATCTGCTGGACCAGTTCCTGCAGGATTCCACCAATCAGCGTGCGGACGATTATGGCGGACCGATTCAGAATCGCGCCCGGCTGATGCTGGAAGTCGCGGACGCCTGCATCGAAGTCTGGGGCGCGGATCGTGTGGGTATGCATCTGGCACCACGTATGGACAGCCACGATATGGGCGACAGCGACCGGTCGGGCACCTTCACCTATGTCGCGCGAGAATTGGGAAAACGCGGCCTGGGATGGATCGCGGCGCGCGAGGCCCAAATCGGGCCTGATACGCAATTGGTCGACAGTCAGGGCCGCCCGCGCGAAGTGAAGAACAGGGAGAGCATCGGCCCCGCGATCAGGCAAGCCTTTGGCGGGTCATTCATCGCCAATGAGGGCTTCACCTTCGAGAGCGCGAAGCGCGCGCTCGCCGAAGGCAAGGCCGATGCGGTGGCCTTTGGTAAATTGTTTATTGCCAATCCCGATCTGGTCGAGCGATTCGCGAAAAACGCCCCGTTGAATGAATGGGATACGGCAACTTTCTATTCCGGCGGCGAAAATGGCTATGTCGATTATCCGGCGCTACAATCTGACCTTGCCGTCGCCTCAATCATGCCTTGATCCCAAGGGAACCTTTGTCCTGAGCGGTTCGTTTTTATCCCGTTAGAGGGGAAGACCCCGCAAGAGGAGATTCGCAATGACTCGCTTTGCCAAGATTTCCGCCGCTGCCGCGATTGTGCTGGCCGCCGGCACGATTTCCGCCTCCGCGGCCTGCGACGGCGACGCCTCGACCGAGACGGTTTTGGGTGCCGGTTCCGGCGCGCTGGTGGGTGGTCTGGCCTCGCACAGTGTCGTCGGCGCCGCCGTGGGTGGCGTGGCGGGTGGCCTGATCGGTAACTCCATCGGCCATTCCAACAACCGTGCCGATTGCCGGCGTGCGGCGCGTGCGCGTGCCTCTCAGCATGAGCACGACGCCTATTACACGGACCGCTACGGCAGGCGGCACTACTACTGATCTTTCGCGCATCCGGATGGAATGAAGCAGCCCCGGGCCCAAGGCCCGGGGTTTTTTCATGCCCCTCCCTCATATCGGATAGTCGAAACCGGGGCTTGAAAGGCGCCAGGCGCGAAGGCCATAGTCCGGCGCATTTTACAGGTCCCGCCCCGGTCAGGTCCCATCATGCCGAAATTCGATAAGTCCAAGCTGCCGTCCCGCCATGTCACCGAGGGGCCGGAGCGCGCGCCACATCGCTCCTATTATTACGCCATGGGGCTGACGGAGGCCGAGATTCACCAGCCCTTTGTGGGCGTGGCGAGCTGTTGGAACGAGGCGGCGCCTTGCAACATCGCGCTGATGCGCCAGGCCCAGG
>DATHLY010000287.1:0-4740 GCA_035487655.1 Rhizomicrobium sp.
AGTCGCTGAAGCATGAATGGCGGACCCACCGGGAAATCCTTCAGCATGAGGAATTCGACCGCGACATCGGCAAGGCGCGTTCCTATGTCGAGGCGCTGCTGCCTGCGCCGGTCACGGAAGGTCCGGTCAAGACCGATTGGCTGTTTGAGCCCTGCTCCAAGCTGGGCGGTGATGCCTTTGGCTATGGCGCTCTCTCCGGCACGCAGTTCATGATGTATACGATGGACGTGTCCGGCCATGGCGCCGGTGCGGCCTTGCATAGCGTGGCGGTAATGAACCTGCTGCGCCAGCGTGCGTTGCCCAACACGGACATGACCGATCCTGCCCAGGTCCTGGCCGCGCTGAACCACATGTTCCCCATGGAGGACCATGCGGGAATGTATTTCACGCTGTGGTACGGGGTTTACGACACCGCCAGCCGGCAGCTCAGCTATGCCAGCGCGGGGCATCATCCGGCTTTCCTGGTTCCTCAGGACCGCGGTCAGGCGATTGGCTTGCGCACGCGCTGCGGACTGATTGGCGCCGACCCGGCGACGCGATACACAGCGGCCATTGCCGATGTCCCGCTGGGGGCGTCTCTTTATCTCTTCAGCGACGGCGTGTTCGAATTTGTCACAAGAGACGGGTTAGAATGGGGGCTGAATGATCTCATTCCCTACCTGCAGAGGGCGCGCATTCCGGAGATGACGGAAAGCCGGCGGCTGTTCCAGGACGTGCGCAAGCTGGCCCAAACGGACAGGCTGGACGACGACTTTACGCTTTTGGTCCTGACATTTGATTGAGACATCCGATAGGAGCCGTTCCATGGAAATGCGACATGACAATGTGGGAGAGGTCCGGAGGGTCGTGCTGGCGGGCCGGCTGGATACCGCCGGCGTGGACGTGGTCGAGACCCGCTTTGGCGCAGCCATCGTTCCCAATGGCAAGAACACGATCGTCGACCTCACCGAGGTCACCTTCCTGGCTTCGATGGGCATCCGCATGCTGATTTCCACCACTCGCGCTTTGTCGCGCAAGGGAGGAAAGCTTGTGATGTACGGCGCCGGGCCCGGCGTCAGGGATGTGATCGAGACCGCGGCCCTGACCGAAATCATCCCGCTCGCCGGAAACGAGAGCGAAGCGCTGGGACTGGTCGGATAGCGATTGCCGGATGACAATGGCGAAGCCTTCCCAGAGCAAGTCAGACGGGGTCCGCTCCGCGGCCATCGTCGATGGGCGACTTGAGCTCGTCCTGAACAATAGGAAGGCCGCGATCGAAGATGGCCGGCGCTGCCTGGTGGAATTCCTGGCAGGTCAGGTGCTGGACGAGGTGGTCCGCCACCGGCTGGAAGTGGTGTTCGAGGAACTGGTCTCCAACACCATCCGCCACGGCTTCGCCATGCACTCCGATCAGTCGATCCATGTGCGGGTCGAACCCAGGCCAGGCCTGGTCGAATTCACCTTCGAGGATGATGGCTGGCCGTTCAATCCGCTGGAGGTTGAGCCAGCCGAGCCTTTCAAGTCCATCGAGACCGCGAAAATTGGCGGATTGGGGATTTCCCTGGTCGCCGAACTTTCAGCGCATCTGAGTTACGAAAGGCTGGCGCCTCATGCCGGCCAGCTGGGCTTTGCGCCCCGAAACAGACTGGTCGTGGCCATAGCGACATGAATCCGGTTGATGTTGCTCAGAGCTTCGCCGCATTGGAAGCGGCGTAAAGGCTTGAGAGCGTCGCCTGGCCCGCGGTCAATTGGGCGATGGCCCCCGTCACCACTTTCAGATCCCTGGAGCTCTGCGCCACGCTCGCGGCCGAGCTCAATTGTGTCTGCAGCGCCTTGGCTTGGGCGGCATTGTCCTGCCGCAGCTGATAGGCCTGCTTGCGGGCCTCGGAGGCGAGAAACCAGGGTTTGGAAACACCGGCCAGCGCCACGACCTGATCGGTGGTGGACTGTGCCGTGGTCAGAAGGCCGGTGAGGTCCTTTTTCCTGGCTTCGATATAGAGCGGTGCTGCCGCGGCATTAGCAATCTGGAAGGCGGCGTAGGAATCCAGTGCCCGTTGCGTCGCAGCGGTTGCTGCCGCAGCGTCCAAAACAGTGAGATCGGTTGCAAGTTTTGCATCCAGATCCGTCTTGGCGTTCTTGAGTGCGCCTATCGTGTTCGCAGTGTCGGGTACGGCCGCGGGATCCAGCGGGGCGCCGAGATCGCGCCATGTCCGGCGCGCGCTTCGGCCAAGGGCGGTGATCTCAGCCTTGGCCATGTCTCTTGCCGCATCGTTGGTCTGATCGCCAGCCCCTGGTGTCTTCTGGGAAGCCAATGCCAGAATTCTGGTTTTCGCATCGGTGAGGGCGGCGACTTCGCTCTGGGGCCGGCTTACTTTCTGCGCGGCGGCGATCAAGCCATCGAATTTCTGAACCAAATTCTCCTGCTTGGTTCCGGATGCCGGCGATGTGCTTGCAAAGGCGCTGGCCGGCAGCGGCTCGGTGGCAGGCTTGTGGCGCTGCCAAAGCTGGACGCCAGCAAACCAAACCAGGACGACGGCCGCCAACGATCCGATGATGGCGGATCTGAGGCTTGCATTCTTGCTCTTTTTGTATTGGGTGTGTTTGCTTTGGACCTCACGGCCCCTGTTTTTCGCCTCCTTGGAGGAGGCGAGCTTGGGCGCCGCTTGAGCGGGCGCAGGGGACATTGCCGCAGCCGGAGCGGATTGCGGTGCCACCGAAAGGGGCGTCGTGGGCGTGTCCGCCCAAATCGTCTTGCCGATGCGTGTGGCATCATCCGCATTGGCCTCGCGGCCGCCGTCGAAAAATTTGAGCCAGTCGGAGATGGATTGGGGACGGTCCTGGGGCCGGATTTCCAGGGCCGCATCCACCGCTCGGGTGAAGCTGCGGCTGTAGCCGGGCCAGTCCTTGGCGGAGAGCGCCTGACCCAACCCGCCATGCAGGCGCTCCAGCACTTCCGGGGGCTTTTCGCCGCTGACGCACTGATACAGCACCACGCCCAGCGCATAGATGTCGGTCCAGGGGCCCTGCGGAAAGGTCTTCACATACTGTTCGATCGCCGCATAAGGCGGCGTGTAAAACGTGACCTTGGTGTTTGTCGCCTGGCCGGCATCGAAGCGTGCGGAGCCAAAATCGATCAGCACGGGTCTGCCCGTCGCATTGATCAGGATGTTGGCCGGTTTGATGTCACGATGCAGGACGCCTGCGCGATGGGCGCGGTCGAGCCCTTCGGCGATGGGCCGGATGATATCGAGCAGGCTCTTTTCGTTGAACGTGCGGCCCTGATGCAGCATTTCCGACAGCGAGGTGCCGCTCTCGAAATCCATCACAATGTAAGCGGTGCCGTGAATCTCGAACAGGCTGCGCACACTTACGATATTGGGATGGCGCTGCGGGCGGGACAGGTTCCAGAGAACTTTGGCTTCTTCGAGGAATTTCTTGCGCCCCAACTCGTAGATTTCCTCGGAATCGGAATCGTTGGGCGCGACGGTATTGCCCTCCTGCCGGTCGCTGATCGCGACGGGAAAATACTCCTTGATCGCGACGTCTTCCCCGAAATAGACGCCTTTGCCGCGATAGACGATGCCGAAGCCGCCGGTGCCCAGCACTTCCTCAAGCCGCCACTCTCTTAAAATCGTGCCTTGCGGCAGGGCCTTATTGTGATAAGGCGCACTCAATTGCTAGCATCCCCTCAAATCCACAACCCTATCCGGCCAGCAAGCCACAATTGCCGGGGGTTTTCCAGATCGCCGACCGTACATGGAACCCGCTCCCGGAAAAATTCTGCGCTTTGAATGTGTTGCCCGCACACATGCGGGTTGCCGGCGCAAGATTAACGAGGACGCGATGCTGTCGCGCCCCGACTTGGGCCTGTGGGCGGTGGCTGACGGGATGGGCGGACATGAGGCCGGCGAAGTGGCGAGCGCGCTGGTGGTCGGCATGCTGGAAGGAGCGGGCGCCGAAGCTGAGCTTTCCGCGCGCATTGCCAAGTCCGGCGCCGTACTGCACAAGGCCAACCAATTGCTGCAATCCATGGCGCAAGAGAGTGGTTCGAGGCGCACCATCGGCACCACGATCGTGCTGATGGCGGTGGACAGGACGTCCTTCGCCTGTCTGTGGGCGGGCGACAGCCGCGCCTATCTGGCACGTGACGGCGCTCTCGCGCAGCTCACCCATGATCACAGCCTGGTGCAGCAGCTGGTGGATTCCGGCGACATCGATCCGGGGCTTGCGGCAAAGCATCCCAATGCGAACGTCATCTTGCGCGCCGTGGGCGCAATGCCAGAGCTTGAAATAGACAACGTCGAGGGCGAGGTCCGCGCCGGCGATGTGTTCCTGCTTGCGAGCGATGGACTGACCCGGCTGGTCAGCGATAGCGAGATTCTGGATCAGCTCGGTGCCTCCAACCTGGAAGCGGCGGCGGACCGGCTGTTGGATATGTGTCTCGACCGCAAGGCGCCGGACAATGTGACCTTCGTCATTGTCAGGATGCATTTGCAATAGGGTGCGCCACCGATCCGGGGCGCTGCGGAGCTACAGCGGTAGCGGCTCCCAGCCATTCTGAGTCAGCGCTTCCAGCGGCGAGAAGCGGATCTTGTAGTCCATCTTGTCGCTGCCCCGCACCCAATAGCCGAGATAGACATAGGGCAGGTCTGCCGCGCGCGCGCTGCGCACATGATCCAGGATCATGTAGGTGCCCAGGCTGCGGGCATCCTCTCCGGGATGGAAGAAGCTGTAGACCATGCTCAATCCGTCCCGCAGGCG
>DATHLY010000288.1:0-16205 GCA_035487655.1 Rhizomicrobium sp.
AGGAACACGGCCTTGATCGTGTCCTGCCAGGACCAGAGCGACAGCGGATAGTAGCTCAGGGGCCGGTAGTCGGCGTTCAGGACCAGCGCCGGACAGTGACTGGCGGACGCTGCCCTGGGAATGGCTGCTGCTGCGGCTAGCACGGAAGAAACTCTGTGAAAGCAGTTCCCCTTTTTGCTGTACAAACTCTCTCTAGGCAAATTCTGGGCGCTAATCAAATTCTAGGGCCTGACCCCAGACCGGCTCAAGAGCCACTGCTCAAAAGCTCATGCCGGACAGCCTAGCCGATTCGTCATGACGGTTTGTAGACGGAGCGTATTTCGCCGCTGTTTTGCAGCAACCCGCGAACGGCAAGGCTGAGAAATTCTCCCGCCATCGTCAGGCCCTCGGGATCGATGCCATGGCCCATGCCGCGGGCCAAATGCCATTGCACGGCGGCGCCCGCCAAGCCCAATTGAGCCGCGGCCAGGAACATGGCCTGGGGCGGGATCACCGTGTCGCTGTCGCCATGGGTTAACAGGATCGGCGGGATGCGACCATCGACCGGTGGCGGTCCGGCAAGCAGGCCGGAGAAGCCGACAATGGCAGCGGGCCTAATCGCACGCCGAAGTCCCAGATGCAGTGACAGCATGGTTCCTTGTGAAAAACCCGCCAGCGCCAGCCGCTCGGGCCCCAGACCCAGTCGTGCAAGTTCGCTGTCCAGATATGCGTCCAGGACGGGGCCCGCCACCTCGACTCCCCTCTGCATTTCGTGTGGGTCGATGCGGGAAATGGGAAACCATTGATAGCCGGGTCCGCCGGGAATGCGCGCCGGGGCATTGGGCGCGGCAAAGGCGACGGTGGGGAGCAGCCCCTGCCAATGACTGGCCAGCCCGATGAGATCCTGGCCATCGGCGCCATAGCCATGCACCAACACCACCAGATGGGTGGCGGGGCCGCGTGCGGGCGCCAAAGTTGGGCCAGTAAGGGTCGGTCCGGAAAGTGCCATCGACATATCTATGCGCTAGAATCACTTCATGATTGTCACAAGGTTCGCACCCAGTCCAACCGGATTGCTGCATCTGGGCCATGCCTATGCCGCCATCACCGCTTATGAAAGCGGCGATGATTTCCTGCTCAGGATTGAGGACATCGACAAGGGCCGCTCGCGCGACAAGTTCATCCAGGCGATCTTCTATGACCTGAAGTGGCTGGGTCTGTCCTGGGACGAACCCAGTCTGCGGCAATCCACCCGGATGGGCGCCTATGCCGAAGCGCTGGTCCATCTGAAAGCGCTCGGCCTGGTCTATCCCTGTTTCTGCACCCGTGCTGAGATCACCGCCGAAATCGCGCGCATCGGCGAGGCGCAGCATGGACCCGACGGGCCAATCTATCCCGGCACTTGCAAGGCTCTGTCCCGGGAAGAAGGCCAAAGGCGCATCGCCGCAGGAGAGGCTTATGCGCTGAGACTGGATATCGCCAAGGCGGCGGCCCTGACAGGCCCGCTGACCTATCTGGAACGCGGACTTCGCCACGCCGTCGATCCTTTTCGCTTTGGCGATGTGGTGATCGCGCGCAAGGACATGCCGACCTCCTATCATCTGGCTGTGGTTGTGGATGACGCGCATCAGCAAGTGAGCCTGGTGACCCGAGGCGAAGACCTGCGCTCGGCCACCCACATCCAGCGGCTGCTGCAAGCCTTGCTCAAACTGCCGGAACCGAGTTACGCCCACCATCCCCTGGTGCTGGATGAGACGGGGAAGAAATTCTCCAAGCGCGACGGCGCGGTGGCTTTGGAAAGCTTCAGGCAGGTGGGCGAGACGCCGGCTGATATACGGGCGCGCATTGGGCTTTAGGTTTTAACTTGTGCTAATAGGGCGGCCATGTCCGCGACCCTCGACAACCTCTTCGCCATCATCGCGTCCCGCAAGGGCGGCGATCCCGACACCTCCTACACCGCCAAGCTGCTGGCGGCCGGCGTGGAGAAATGCGCCAAGAAATTCGGCGAGGAAGCCACGGAAGCAGTGATTGCCGCCATCCAGAAGGACAAGACCGAGCTCGCCAAGGAGTCCGCCGACGTTCTGTACCACCTGCTGGTCTTGTGGGCGGCCAGCGGCATCACGCCGCAAGACGTTTATGCGGTGCTGCAATCGCGCGAGGGTCTTTCGGGGCTGGAAGAAAAGGCATCCCGCCCGAAGACATAGGCCAATCTAGCGCGAGCAATTTTGTGGCGTGAGCAGGAGCGCCAAGCGACGTGTACTAGACGTACACGAGCGCCGGCGCGACGGTCGCTAGCGACAGCGTCGTGCGACACGACGCAAAAGGGCCGCGCTAAGCCTTCTGAGCTTCCTCTTCCGCGAGACTCTTCACCAGATCCAGAACCCGCTTACGCACCTTGCCGTCCTTGATCTTCATGAAGGCCAGCGACAGCTGCAGCCCTTCGCCGCTGGAAACAAATTCCATCACCGGGGCGCCATTGCCTTCGCCGGTGCCGAGCGGCGCAGCGCTCACCCCTTCATAAAAGAAGTCCACAGGCACGTTGAGAATGCGCGACATCTCGAACAGGCGCCCCGCCCCGATGCGGTTGACGCCCTTTTCGTATTTTTGGACCTGCTGAAATGTAAGACCCAGGAGATCCCCCAACCGTTCCTGGCTCATTCCGATGAGCATGCGGCGAATGCGCACGCGGTTTCCGACCTGGACATCAATAGGATTGGCTTGCTTCTTTGGCACGCGCTTCTCAAACTATTTTTGCGGGCGGAAACTTGGCCTCATCTTCCACATAACGCAAACATTTAATTTGACTGCGCCGACAATGCTTAACGGCGATTCAGCGCGATGTTGGCAAACGCGGCAATAACCAAAAACGACAAAAAAACAAGATCGCCAATCCGTGCATAGGGCGGCGCAGGCAGCGCTTGCGGCAAGACCGTATCCACAACGCCCATCTTGTCGAGGGCCAGCCCCGCCGGCACGCGCCCCAACGGATCGATCATGGCGCTGATACCCGTATTGGCGGCGCGGGCAATTGGCAGGCCTTCCTCGATGGCGCGCACGCGCGCGATCAAAAAATGTTGCTGGGGACCGGCCCAAGGACCGAACCAGGAATCGTCGGTAATGTTAACCAGCCAGCCGGGCCGGGGCTCCGCCGGATCGACGACTTCATGGGGAAAGATCACCTCATAGCAGACCAGAGGCGTCACTGGCGGCGCCGGCGGCGCCTGCAGCACATGGGGATGATCGCCAGCGGAGAAGCCCGAACCTATGGTGAGTTGGGAAATTCCGATGCGGTTCAGAATGCGCGCAAAAGGCACATATTCGCCGAATGGCACCAGGTGGAATTTATCGGTGATGCGCGGCGGGGCATCCGGAGCAAACAGATAAACACTGTTATAGGCGGTGATGCCCTTGTCATCCCGCAATAGGCGGTCCGAGCCGGTCATCAATGTCTGCCCTCTCGCCGTCAGCAGCGCGATCTGATCGAGCGCTTCAGGGGAGCGGGCGACGGGAAAGCCGGTGGCGGCTTCCGGCCAGATGATATGGGTTGGGATATCACGGGCTGTGCCGGGCGGTTGCCGGATTTGTTGCCCGGTTTTTTGAATGGAGAGGCTGAACAGTCTTTGCCAATTGCGCGCCATCAGGCGGCGGACATATTTCTCAGCCTGCGGAATATGTGGTTGCACCAGCCTTATCCGTACACCCGCAACACCGCTTATGGGTGTAGTGGCCAGGCGATACACGCCAAAGCCCCACAGTCCGGCAAATAGCAGAACCACGGCCACGGGCAGCCGCCAGCGCGACGAGGCCAACTCCGCCAACGAGGCCCCCAACAGAATGGTGAGGAAGGACAGACCGTAGATTCCCATCAGGCTGGCGGATTGCAGCAACGCCAGCGACGCACCCCAGCCGTAACCCGACAGATTCCAGGGAAATCCCGTCAGCACATGACCGCGCAGCCATTCGCTCGATGCCACGGCACCGGCAAAGATCAAAATCCGTCCTGCCCCTTTCGGCCAGAAAAGGATGGCAAGGCTCGCGGCCAGGGCGCCGAATAGAGCCAATCCCGCCGGCAGCAGCACCGCAAATGGCAACTCCCAGAACGTGGCGTCGGGATAAATCAGGAAAGGATAGACAATCCAGTGCAAGCCAACCACGAACTGGCCACAGAAGAAGGCCCAGCCCAGGCCTGCCGCGCAACGAAGACGCCTGGGCTTGTCCGCCGCGCCATCCAGCAACAGGACCAGTGCGGCATAACCCAGAAGCAGTGCGGGAAAAAAATTCAGCGGTGCAAAGGCCAATGCCGAAGCCGCCCCCGCCGCGAAAGCGAACAAAAGCGCGCGCCAGCCGGCCAAGCCGGTTATCACACCGGAAATCCAGCCACCGGTTCGCGCCAACCTCATCATGACTGGCGTCATTCCGTCGCGCGGGATTTGGGCAGGGTGACGCGCAGCTTGCGCACGCGGCGCGGATCGGCCTCCAGAACCTGGAATTCGGTGCCATCGGAATGGTTCACGATCTCGCCGCGCTGCGGCACGCGTCCCAGGAGCGACACCACCAACCCGCCCAGGCTGTCGATGCCGCGCTCGAAATCGTCTTCTCCGTTTTCCAACAGGAAGTCGTGGCCGGTCTGGGCCTTGAAGTCGTCCAGATCCATGCGGGCGTCGGCGATATAGCCATCGCCATCGGGTTTCAGTTCCTTGGTGACTTCGTCATGCTCGTCCGCGATGTCACCCACAATCTGCTCGATGATATCCTCGATGGTGATCAAGCCGTCGGTGCCGCCATATTCGTCGATTACCAGGGCCAGATGGGTATGGGTGGCCTGCATCTTGAGCAATAGGTCCAGCGCCCGCATGGAGGGCGGCGCGAACAGCACGGAGCGGCGTAGGGAGGTGATGCTGGCATTGGGAGACAGGCAATAGGCGCCGCTCGCTTCGGCCTGCAGCAGGCCCAGCACATCCTTGACATGGATCAGTCCGGTGGGATCGTCCAAAGTCTCGCGGAACATCGGCAGCCGGGAGTGCTGCGCCTCGCCAAACAGCATCAACAGGTCGGCCAGGCCGATGCTTTCGTCAACCGCCACGATCTCGGCGCGCGGGACCATCACATCGCGGACTTTCAATTCGCCGAATTTGAGCAGATTGGCGAGCATCACCCGCTCCTGCGCCGACAACGCAGGGGATTCGCGCTCGCTTTCCTCGATCACCTCTTCCAGGCTTTCGCGGATGGCGGCGGTCTCGACATCCTGGCCCGTAAGCTTCTGGATCAGGCGCTTCAAGGGATGGTCGTTCATGGGGACGCCGCATAAGGATCGGCGATGCCCAGCCGTTTGAGGACCTTCACTTCCAACGGTTCCATCACCTTTGCGTCCTGAGGCGCTTCATGGTCATAGCCGGCCAAGTGCAGCACGCCATGCACCACAAGGTGGGTTGCATGATCGGCAAGACTTTTGGCCGCGGCCTTGGCTTCCTTGCTGGTGACGCCATAGGCGATAGCGATGTCGCCCGCATAGCCCAAAGCGGCGGCGGAGGCGAAGCGTCCCGTTGCGCGACCGGTCATAGAGTTGCCTGGGAATGACAGAACATTGGTCGGCTTGTCATGCCCACGAAAATCATGATTGAGCGCGCGCAGCTTTTTGTCGTTCGCCAAAAGAATGGTGAAGCCGCCTTTCAACCGGGTGGAGCGGCGCGCCGCTTCAGCCGCCTTTGTCAATCGCGCCATCAGTCCGCGATGGGAACGCCATTTGGGATCTTCGACCAGCAGGGTAATCCCGCTCATGATTTGCCGTGCCTGCTATTTGTTGGCGCGAGTATAGGCGGCAACGATGCGCGCGACGAGGGGATGGCGCACCACGTCTTTCTCCGCGAACCGGGCGACGCCGACGCCCTCCACGCCGTCCAGGATGGTGAGTGCCTCGTTCAAACCCAGCGCCACCCCGCCCGGCAGGTCGCTTTGCGAAGGATCGCCGGTGATGACCATGTGGCTGTCCTCGCCCAGCCGGGTCAGCGCCATCTTGATCTGGGCCTGGGTGGTGTTCTGTGCTTCGTCCAAAATCACAAAGGCGCGATTGAGGGTGCGGCCGCGCATGAAGGCCAGCGGCGCCACTTCGATGATGCCCTGCTCCATCAGCCGGCCGGCAGAATCGCCAAGCACATCGAACAGCGCATCGTAAAGCGGGCGCAGGTAGGGATCGATCTTCTCCTTGAGGTCGCCCGGCAAAAATCCCAGCCGCTCGCCGGCTTCCAAGGCGGGACGCGACAGGATCAGCCGCTCGACGCGCTTCTCGTAGAGCATATGGGCGCCAAAGGCCGCCGCCAGATAGGTCTTGCCGGTCCCAGCGGGACCGATCCCCAGCACCAGCGGGCATTGCCGCATCAAGTCCAGATAGGCGGACTGGGCGGGCGAGCGTGGCCGCACCGCGCGCGAGGAAGCGGTCTTGATCGCTCCGGGGGCAAGCGCGCGGGTCTCATCGGTGAAGCGGATTTCCGCATCCACCTCCGCCATGGTGACGCTTTCGCCCGCCACCAGCCTGAGATACAGCGCCCTTAGGATCGCGCCGGCCCTTTCGCGGTCTTTGCCTTCAACCGCCACCAGATTGCCGCGCATGTCGATGCCGACATTCAGTTTTTGCTCGATACGGGCGAAATGCTTGGCATGCGGCCCGCTCAGCACGCGCAACAGCTTGTTGTCGGGAAATTCAAGAGTGGCGACCTGAGTTTTCTTGGCGCTCAAGCCGGCACTCCCTCTCCGGCGATCGTGCCATGCAGACTGTTGGCGGTGCGTCTCTCGATCCTGACCTGTGCCTCCCGGCCAATCAGGGCGGCATCGGCATGGACATGCACCGGCTGCAGATAGGGCGTGCGGCCCATGATCTGGCCGTTGTCGCGAGCGTGCTTTTCGAACAAGACCGTCACGATCTTGCCGATCTGGGAATCGTCGAAGGCGTATTGCTGTTTCAGAAGCAACTTCTGCAAAGCATCCAGGCGGGCGGCTTTCGCACCATCCGGAATCTGCTTGCGCATGGTGGAGGCCGGCGTTCCGGGCCGCTTGGAGTATTTGAAGGAGAAGGCGGTGGCATAGCCGATGTCGCGCACCAGCTGCATGGTGGCTTCAAAGTCCGCATCGCTTTCGCCGGGAAATCCGACGATGAAATCGCTGGTCAGCGCAATGTCGGGGCGCGCCTTGCGGATGCGCTCGACCAAGCGGCGATAGTCATCCGCCTTGTGCTGGCGGTTCATCGCTTCCAGCACCGCGTCCGATCCCGACTGCACGGGCAGATGGAGATAGGGCATCAGTTTTGCGGTGCTGCCATGGGCGGTAATCAGGTCATCGGCCATGTCACGGGGATGGCTGGTGGTGTAGCGGATGCGCGCGATCCCCTCGATGTCAGCGATTGCCGCGCAAAGTTTGGCGAGGCTCCAGCCTTCGCACCGGTAGGCATTCACATTCTGGCCCAATAGAACAATCTCGCGCGCGCCTTTGGCGGCCAGCTGCCGCGCCTCGCGCAAAATGGCGTGGGGCGGGCGCGATTGTTCGGAGCCGCGGGTATAGGGCACCACACAGAAGGTACAGAATTTGTCGCAGCCTTCCTGAACGGTGAGGAAGGCGCTGACACCGCTGCTGCTGGGTTCGGGCAGGGAATCGAATTTTTCCAGCGCCGGAAAATCGGTTTCCAAGGCGTGGCCCTGCTCGCGGGCGGCACGGGCGATCATTTCCGGCAGGCGGTGATAAGATTGCGGCCCTACCACAAGGTCGACGGCGGGCTGGCGTGTGACAATCTCCTCGCCTTCGGCTTGGGCGACGCAGCCGGCCACCGCCAGCAGCATGCGACCGCCGGCTTGCGCCTTTTCCGCTTTCAGCGTCTTGAGCCGTCCCAGTTCGGAATAGACCTTCTCGGCCGCCTTTTCGCGGATGTGGCAGGTGTTGAGGATGACCATGTCGGCGCCGTCAGGCGCATCCGTCGCGGCATAACCCAAGGGCGCCAGCAGATCCGCCATTTTGGCGGAATCATAGGCGTTCATCTGGCAGCCATAGGTTTTGACGAAGAGCTTCTTCATGGCTGGCCGGTTATCGCGGCGGAACTAGCTGATTTCAAGACTAACTCCTACCCGCCAGCGCCCGGGCCAGGCCTGCCTGCACGGTTTGGCGGGCGCGGGTCGCAAGCGCCTTCCGGTCCATTCGGTCCAGGCTCAGGGGCTCATGGAACTGGACCACCACATCCAGCGGCCCCGCCAGCAGTGCCTCCCACAGGTGCGGCACCATCTCCATGGCGCCGTACCAGGCAAAGAGCGGGCGGTTTTCCCGCCCCATCGGCAGGCCATGCAGGCCGGTATAGGCCGCGGAGACCGGCTGCACTTTCACATGCGCTCCGTCGGCCAGCCTGGCCTCGGCCGCCCCCAGAAGGGCGCTTTTGAAGGGCAGGACCCGGTTGCCGTCAGCGCTGGTGCCTTCGGGAAATAAAAGCAGTGTGTCACCCGCCAGCAGCCGGTCGCGGATCACGTCGCGAACCTCGCCGGTATTGCTGCGGCGCTCGCGTTCGACAAACACGGTGCGCTGCAGCCGCGCCAGGGTGCCGAAAAGCAGCCAGCCTGCCACTTCGGCCTTGGCGACAAAGGAGAGCGGCGCCACGGCGGAAAAGATCACAATGTCGGCCCAGCTGGTGTGATTGGCCACCAGCAGCACGCCTTCACCGGTGATGGGTTTGCCGACAATGCGGATATGCATGCCGAAGATCGCCGCCACCAGGCGATGATAACGATTGGGAAAGTAGCGGGCGGCAGGGCTGTCCAATTTGAGCAGCAGCCATTGCACCGGCATGCCCACGAACGTGACGGCAAGAAATGCGATGATGATGGCGACGGCGCGCAAGCGGGACATTCAGGCGGCCAATATCAGAAAGTACGCGCGATTGCGCGGCGTCATGATTGGGGCTTGCGCCCCTTCGGCACACCGTACAATTCCAGCCGGTGGTCGATCAGCTCGAAGCCCAGTTCCTCCGCCACCCGGCGTTGGAGCTTTTCGATATCCTCGTTGCGGAATTCGATCACACTGCCGGTCGCCACGTCGATCAGGTGATCGTGATGGGATTCCGGCACTTCCTCATAGCGCGAGCGGCCGTCGCGGAAATCATGCCGCTCCAGGATGCCGGCATCCTCGAACAGTTTGACTGTTCGGTAGACAGTGGCGATGGAGATATGCGGATCGATCGTCGAGGCGCGGCGGTACAATTCTTCCGCATCGGGATGGTCGGCGGCTTCCGACAGCACCCGCGCGATGACGCGCCGCTGCTCGGTCATCCTCAGACCCTTGTCGACGCAGGCTTTTTCGATCCGCGTCACCGAATGCTCCTTCACTTTGGCCGGTCTTTCCCGGGATCGGTTAGGTTAGGCGAATTTGCTGGGCAGCGGAAGCCTGAGCACCAGCGCATCCCCGCCGCCATAATAGCCCTTGCGCATCCCGACCTTGGCAAACCCCAATCCCGCGTAAAGCGCCAAGGCGTTGGGATTATCCGCGCCCACTTCCAGGAACAGGACCTCGGCGCCTTGCGCCTCAGCCTGGGCGATGGCCTTACCGAGAAGGGCGCGGCCAAGGCCCCGCCCGCGCGCATGCGGCGCGACCGCCAGGGTCAGGATTTCCGCTTCGCCACCCGCCACGCGCGCCAATACAAAGCCATCCTGATTGTGAAACGAAAAGGCGCCGGGGGTGGCCAGCAGTTCGGCGATTGCCTTCGCGTCCCAGGCATCGGGAAAGCAAGCCGAATGCAGCGCCGCAAGCGCGGCGGTATCGGACGCTGGATCGAATGGCAGAACGATGTGCTGAGAATTATGCAAGTGCTTTGCCGCCTGGCAGTTTGGCATCGGGCGCGCGCAGATAAAGCGGTCCGGGGGCGTTCGCCGCCGCCGGACGCTGCACCGCCAGCCGCGCCACCCACAGCGCATCAGGCTGGCGAATCGTGGACAGTTCAAAGCCCTGCCCCAATTCTTGCACCGCCGCCTTGGCGCCCGTGCCCGCCAGCGCGCATGCACCGAAAGTGCGAATATATTCCACTGCGTCCTGAAAGGGCATCACGGCAGGTTGCTGCACCACCGCCGCGCCATCCTTTAGCAGAAGATAGGCCTCCTCGCGGCGCGCATCATGGATCGCCGCGGCTTTGGCGTTTGCCGTCTCTGCCGTCGCCGCGGTGGCGATGGCTTCCAGAGTCGTGATGCCGGTCAAGGGAAGCTTGAGCGCCAGGCGCAATCCCCGCATGAACGCCAGGCCGACGCGCTGGCCGGTGAATGTGCCCGGACCGGTGGTGACCGCCAGGCGGTCGAGCGATGAGAACTCCACCTTGGCGGCTTTCATCGCTTCATCGACCATCGGCGCCAGCCGTTCGGCATGGCCGCGGTCCATGGGCTCAATTAGGTGCGCCAGGACTTTTTCATCATTCAGCAGCGCAACGGAACAGGCGCCGAGCGCGGTGTCGACAGCGAGAATCTTCACGGCCCACACACAATCAAATCTAAACCCCAACTGTCATGGCCCACCGGAGTGTGGGCCATCCAGTTGGGACCGCGCTCTTCCTGAGGCAATAGCGCTGGCGTCATCTGGATGGCCCGCATTCGCGGGCCATGACAAGCTGTTGGATTGACAGTGAACAATTGTATCCAGACCTACAGAATCCTACAGGCTTCGTCGAAGCCCAGGCGGGCAGCGCGCGGCCGCACGCTGGTTGCCACGCCATAGCCCAGATTGCACAGGAAATAGGACTTGATCTGGGTGCCGGCGAAGAATTCCTTGTCCACGCCCTGACTGTCGAAGCCCGACATCGGTCCGCAATCCAGGCCCAGGGCCCGCGCCGCGACCATGAAATAGCCGCCTTGGAGGCCTGCGCCGCGCATTGCCATTAAGCGCGCCTTTTCCGGATTGCCGGCCAACATGGCGCTCAAACTTTCAGCGGCGCGCGGCGCGAGCTTGGGCAGGGTGCGGGCGAAATCCAAATCATAACCGACAATGGCGGTTGCCGGCGCCGCCATGGTCTGCTTGCGGTTGCCTTCATCCAGCAACGGCTCCAGCCGTGCCTTGGCCTCCTTGGAGACCACGAAATGAAAGCGCGCCGGCGTAATATTGGATTCCGTCGGCCCCCAGCGCATCAGGTCATAGATCGCCATCAGCAGCGCCGGCGAGACGGGCTTGTTCTGCCACTGACGCATGGTGCGCGCGCGGCGAAAAATGGTATCCAGCGCCGCGTCCGAAATCGCGTGATCGGCTTGCGCGAGATAGGCTTCTTCCGACTGTGAAGTAGAAGGGGGCATCACACCGCTTCGACTGCGGTGACTTCGGGTAGGTAATGGCGCAGCATATTCTCGATGCCGTTCTTCAAGGTCATGGTGGACGACGGGCATCCGGCGCAGGAACCCTGCAGGTGCAGCGAGACAACGCCGCTCTCGCCGTCGAACCCCTTGAAGATGATGTCGCCGCCATCAGCGGCCACCGCCGGACGCACGCGGGTCTCGATCAATTCCTTGATCTGTTCGACCACTTCAGCATCGTCTTCGCTGTAACTCTCTTCGGTTTCCTCCGCCGCGCCTTCGATCAAGGGCAGGCCGCGGGTGAAATGCTCCATCACCGCGCCAAGGATTGCGGGCTTGAGATGTTTCCAATCGCCGTCGCGCTTGGTCACCGAAATGAAGTCGGAGCCGAAGAACACCCGGCTGACATCGGGAATCGCGAACAGCGCCTTGGCCAGGGGCGAACGGCTTGCGGCTTCCTCGCTGGGGAAATCGGCCACCGCGCCTTCGCCCATCACCTCGCGGCCGGGCAAGAATTTGAGCGTGGCGGGATTGGGGGTGGATTCGGTCTGGATGAACATGGCGGCAATTCCGATCTGTACCCCTTAGATGAACCTTGCAAGGGACGGCATCAAGGGAAACCAGTGATTTACTTTCACCCGGGTTATATTGACTATCATATTTTACCCGGGTAAATACTAACTATGATCTATTCGGCCTTCTCCAGCTTTGAGCATGTCGCCTCCGGTTCTCTGGCCCAGGTTTATGGCGCCGCAAGCCAGGTTCCCGATTGCCAGATTTTCGACCGCGAAACCGGCCGGGTTGTGGATGTCGACCCTCGCTTTCCGCCCAAAGAGGATGGCCCCCGTCCGGGCCGGCCCAAGCTGGGGGTCGTTCCTCGGGAGGTCACGCTGTTGCCGCGGCATTGGGACTGGCTGGCCAGCCAGCCTGGCGGTGCGTCGGTCGCATTGCGAAAGCTGGTGGAGGAAGCAAGCCGCGACCCGAAATCCCGGCAGCGCCAGCGGCGCGACGCCGCCTATCGCTTGGCAACCGCTTTGGTCGGCAATGCGCCAGGCTATGAGGAGGCCATACGGGCGCTTTATGCCGGCGCTGCTGAGGATTTCGCCGCCCATATCGAAGCCTGGCCAAAGGACGTGCGGCGGATCCTGGAAGAAATGACGGAAGGCGCGTTCTAAAAGTCAGAAACGATGCCTTTGCGTTCCCAGTCGCCATAGCGGGTGGGTTCGGGGCCCTTGGGCCCGCCCAATTCCGGCGGCAATTCCTTTTTATTTTGCTCCTTGTCCTTTTGGGCACGGCGCGCATCGGCTTCGGCCTTGGCGCGTTTTCCCGCTTCGGCGATACGGGCGGCGATTTCGTCGTCGGTCGCTTGTTCAGCCATGAAGCGATCTTACATTGGTGGTTGTGGGAGAGAAACGATGAATACCCTGCGTACCGGCATCCTGATGGCGGCTTTGACCGGCCTGTTCCTGGCGGTTGGCGGATTGGTCGGCGGCAGCACAGGCATGTTGATTGCCTTTGCTTTTGCACTGGCGATGAACCTGTTCGCCTATTGGAATTCCGACAAGGTACTGCTGTCCATGTATGGCGCCCAGCCGGTGGATGCTTCCAGCGCGCCCGAACTTTATCACTTGGTCGAGCGGCTGGCGGCGCAGGCCAAGCTTCCCATGCCCAAGGTCTATGTCACCGAGAATCCGCAGCCCAACGCCTTTGCCACCGGCCGCGATCCCGATCATGCCGCCGTCTGCGTCACCTCCGGCCTGTTGGAACAGGTGAATCAGGAGGAGCTTGCGGGCGTGCTGGCGCATGAGTTGGGTCATGTGAAGCATCGCGACACCCTCACCATGACCATCACCGCGGTGATGGCGGGGGCGATCTCCATGCTGGCCAATATGGCGTTTTTCATGGGCGGCGACCGCCGCAACAATCCGTTGGGCATCGTCGGCATGCTGCTGGTGACCTTGCTGGCACCGATCGCGGCGGTGTTGGTCCAAGCGGCGATCTCGCGCTCGCGCGAGTTCGAGGCGGACCGCGCCGGCGCGGAAATCACCGGACGGCCGTTGGGGCTGGCTTCGGCGCTGGGCCAGATCGAGCACGCCGCCGAGCACACCCCGAATTATCCCGCCGACGCCAATCCCGCGACGGCGCATATGTTCATCGTCAATCCTCTGCATGGCGGCATTTCCGGCCTGTTCGCCACCCATCCGCCCACCGAGGAACGCATCGCGCGGCTGCGCGCGATGGCGGGCGCGGATGCGACTCCTGCTCGGCCTGGTCCCTGGGGCTGAGATCGGCAGAAGTTTGCACCAATTGAAATCCAAATCACGGTGTCATGGCCCACCACCCCGGTCCGCGCGAAGCGCGGCCGGAGTGTAAACTCCGTTGTGGGCCATCCAGGTGAAGCGCGCTCAATTGCAGCAGACGAGGCTGCGTCATCTGGATGGCCCGCATTCGCGGGCCATGACAAGCTATTGATATGGATGTGCCTGATTATCTCCGAGCCCTACCATGACCGACACCGGCCTACCCGCGCGCCGCGCGGCGCTCGCCATTCTTTCCGGCGTCTTGCAAAAGCGCCGTCCGCTGGATGCCGGCCTGGATCAATTGGCCGGGCTTGCCGCCCGCGACGCCGGTTTCGCCCGCGCGTTGGTGAGCCAGACTTTGCGCCATATGGGGGCGCTGGACGCGGTGCTGCGCAAGTTCGTCGCCAAGCCTTTAGCTCCTCACAAGGCGGGTGCGGCCAGCGAGATTTTGCTGCTGGGCACCTGCGAACTACTGATCCTGAAAGTCGCACCCCATGCCGCAGTGGATGCCGCCAATGAATTGGCGGCAAAAGATTCCAAGGCAGTGCATTTCAAGCCGCTGATCAATGCGGTGCTGCGCAAAATTGCCCAGCAAGGCGAAGCGGTGCTGTCGGGTCTGGACCGCGAGCGGCTGTCCACGCCCGACTGGCTGTGGTCGCGCTGGATGGCGCAGTATGACGCGGGCACCGCGCGGCTGATCGCCCGGGCGCATCAGAATGAGGCGCCTATCGACATTGTGCTGAGGTCGCCGGACGCGGCGTTTCCTCCCAGCGGGGCACTGTTCGGTTCTGTTCGCCGGCTGAGCGATCCGGGCCGCATCGAAGAACTGGAAGGTTTTGCGGACGGCGGCTGGTGGGTGCAGGATGCGGCGGCTTCCATTCCTGCGACCCTGCTTGGCGATGTCGCGGGCAAAAGGGTCATCGACCTTTGCGCCGCGCCGGGGGGCAAGACCATGCAGCTGGCGGCGGCGGGCGCGAAGGTGACAGCGGTTGAGATCGATGCCGCGCGCGCGGGCCGCCTCCGCGAGAATCTGGCGCGCACCAAACTCAGCGCCGAGATCGCGCAAGCTGACGCGCGCGATTATGACGGCAAAGCGCCGCTGGTCTTGATCGACGCGCCATGCACCGCCACCGGCACCATCCGTCGCCATCCCGACCTGCCCTGGATCAAGGGCGCGGCGGATGTGACGGCGTCCGCCGCGGCGGCTTACGAGATTCTGGAAAGCGGCGCGGCCATGGTCGAGCCGGGCGGCATGCTGGTCTTTGCCGTCTGTTCGCTCGAGCGCGAGGAGGGTGAAGAGCAGATCGCGGCTTTCTTGGAGGCGCATGCGGAATTCTCCCGCGCGCCGATCACGGCGGATGAGCTGTTCGGCCAGAGCGAGTGGATCACGCGCGATGGCGACTTGCGCACGCTGCCCTGTCACCTGGGTGACAAAGGCGGCATGGACGGCTTCTATGCGGCAAGGTTGCGGCGGGGCTAGAAATTTTTTTCTCTTCCCTTGTGGGAGAGGACGCAAAATCTTGCACTTAGCGGAGCGTATGCGGAGCTAAGTGCTTAGATTTTGCTGGTGAGGGGTGCGTTCCTAACCCACTCACCCCTCACCTGAAAAATCACTGGGTTGAGCGTCGCCGCCGCTCCGCTAACCCAGTGATTTTTCTTCCTCTCCCACAAGGGGAGAGGAAGAAATGGGCAGCGGCCTACAGTCTTCCCAACGCATACGCGATCGCCAGATAGACCTTGCCGGTATCCGCCGATAGCAAGGTGGACGTCAGCAATCCCCCGCCATCGCCTTCGCGCGCGCGCGCCAGCAGATTCTCGAATTCCGCCAAATAGGCGTCGGCGGCGGCGTGGAATTGCTTGTCGTCGCGATAAAGATTGGTGATGCGGTCCACTGCGGAGTCATCGATCGCATCCGTCAGCCGGCGCGCGAACACCGCCCGGTCGCCGGAGAGATAGCGCTTCCAATCCTCGTCTCCCGGCTGGCTGGTATCCAGCGCCGACAGGTTTATCGCCATGTCGGCCAGCGCCAGTTGCAGCGCGCCCAGGGTCGCGGCGGTATTGACTCCCATCCCACCGCCCGGCGCCCCATAAGACGCTCCCGGCTGACTGAGGCGGATTTCGCCGTCGTCTTGTTCGGCCGCGGCCAACAGGGTCTTCATCTCCCAACCCTTACTTTCATTGGAGCGGCGTTCGCTGGATTTGCGCGTCGTAAGCCTTCGCGCCAGGCCTTTTAGACCTTCAGGCTCCGGTTCGGCGACGGGCTTCGTCGGTCCGCCTGCATCGGGCGGAATCACTTTACCGCCGGAGCGGGCATGGATGGTCGCCATGGTGCGAGCCGACATGTCCAGCAGCTGCTGAGTCTCCGCCGCCATGGTCTGGCGCACCTTGCGGGCCTCCTCTTCCGCCATGCCGGGCAGGCTGTTCAGGTGCTTTTCCAGATCGCGGGTGGTCTCGGTCAGAAGATTGCGGATCCGGCCGGCCTCCGCATTCATCTCGCCGGAGACGCGCAGCAGCCTTTCGCATTCCGCCATCGCCTCGCCCACCAAGAGGCGCGCGTCCTGTGTGGCTTGGCCGGCGCTTTCCCCGATCAGGGTCTGGGCGCCGATGCTGGCATCCTTCAGCGCCGCGGACAGGC
>DATHLY010000289.1:0-9312 GCA_035487655.1 Rhizomicrobium sp.
GGGGGTGATAGCGGTATAGGAGGACGCAAAATTCGTGTCGATCTCATTTTCGCGATAGCGATATTCGCCGAACAGATCGACATCCGGGGCAATGCTGACAGCCAAGCCGGCCATCAATTGCCACTGGAAGGCGCTGTGTGCGCCGCGGAAGATATCAAAGCTGGTGCCATTGGTGCGCAGGGCGCCGCGGAAACCGCCCACGCCAAGACCACCACCGACCGTCAGTTTCCAGGTATCGCTGATCGGAAAGTCATAGGCGAGATTGACCATGTCGGAGATGATCTGATTGCCACCGGTGGCAGCGAAAGCACCGGCTCCATTGAGCGAGGTGTCATGTTGGGTAAAGGCAACTTCGTTCTCCAGACGAAAGCCTTCGGGCCATTTGTAACCGATCGCGACAGCGCCGATCGCGGCGTCGTTAGAGTTTAACTTGCCGTTGATGGCCGGAGCTGGCACGGAGGTCATGCGATAGCCGGTCTGGCTGTCCCAACCCCCGCCTAAACCCAGATACCAGCCCTCGCCGGCCAAAGCAGGCGTCGTGAAAGCCGCGGCGGCCACCGTCGCCATGGCGAGCAAACGAAGTTTCATTTTTCTACCCTCGCTAAAAATACGGATAGGCAGGAATCTCCCCCACCAATCTGTCGGAACCAATGTAGCGCTTATAACGATGGTCCGGGAATATGTCTCCATGCCATTTGCTGCTTTGCGGCAGATAAGCGTTCCATTTCTAAGGTTTTATTCGGGCCCTGTGACACGCGAGCAACAGCTTGGGACAAGAAATGGTCCAATAGTACAAGCTGACATCACTGACACTTTTTCAGTTGTTGAATACAGATGGTGTCAGGCCGACCGAGGGGCAGATTTCCTAAATAGTAACAACCAGATAGCCGACCATTTCCGGGGGCAAAATGTCCGACGCATCGTTGATCCGGCTGCTGGCGCTTCTCGATCTGGAAAAGATCGAGGAAAACGTCTTTCGCGGCACCTCGCCTGCCGAGCCGGTCCAACGGGTCTTTGGCGGCCAAGTGCTGGCTCAGGCGCTGGTCGCCGCCACCCGCACCGTGGCTCTGGAGCGCCTCTGCCATTCCTTTCATGCCTATTTCCTGCGGCCAGGCGACCCCAAGGTCCCGATCCTGTATCAGGTCGACCGGTCACGGGATGGCGGCAGCTTCACCGCCCGACGAGTGGTCGCCATCCAACATGGCACACAGATCTTCACCCTGGCAGCGTCCTTCCAGAAAGCCGAGGCCGGATTTGAGCATCAATCCCAGATGCCGGTGGTGCCCGAGCCGGAAAGTTTGGAAGACGATCAACAGCAGCTGTTGCGCGATCCCGGGCTTGCCCCCGCCATTCGTGCCTGGGTGGGGCGCGAACGCCCTTTTGAGACGCGCTCGGTGCTGGGCCGGGGCCCCTTCGGCAATTTGGGAGATCGTCCGGCCCGCGCTCCGGTGGATCATATGTGGCTGAAGACACGCGGCCCCCTGCCCGATGATTCCGCCACGCACCGCGCGCTGCTGGCCTTCGTCTCCGACATGTCCTTGCTGGACACTGCCTTGTTGCCTCATGGCAAGAGCATTTTCTCCGATGTGCAGGTGGCGAGCCTCGACCATGCCATGTGGTTTCACCGCACCTTCCGTGCCGATGAGTGGCTGCTCTATGCCCAGGACAGTCCTTCGGCGTCGGGCGCCCGCGGCTTCAATCGCGGCGCCATTTATCGGCGTGACGGAACACTGGTGGCGTCGGTAGCACAGGAAGGGCTTATCCGGCCGCGATGAACTTTGGCCGTCACGCCGATTTTGATTGTTTGCGGCGCATTCGCGCCGCGGGGCGTCGTGACGGAACATTGGTGGCGTCGGTAGCACAGGAAGGGCTCATTCGGCCGCGGTGAAATTATTCCCAAGAGGGGACGGCCATGCCATTCGACGCATGGCGGAAACCGGGGCATTTAAATCAATCGTTCAGCCTCCTTAACGGTTCGAAGGCCTTTCCTGGCGGAAAGCAACAGCATCTTCACCACTGTTCATGCAGGCTTAGGTCTCCAAAACCGCGAATGAGCGCCTGGTGAAATTATGAAATTGGCCTTTGAAGTTCTGGAACAGATCCTTCTGACCCTGTGGCACACCTTGCCCTGGCTGTTGGGGATGGGCGTTGCCTTCAGCGTCCTGTCGCGCCTGTCACCCTGCAACCAGGGCAAGCCCTGGTGGGAAAAGCGCGGCCTGGTCACCGACTTCTGGTATTGGATCCTGTCCCCGCTGGTCACCCGCTACTTGCGCATCTGGCTGACGGTGTCCCTCACGGTCTGGATCTTCCATATCAGTGACGGCATCAAGATCGCCGAATTCTACGATCACGGCCACGGCCCCCTGTCGCGCCTTCCCTATTGGGTGCAGCTCGTCGGCTATCTGGTGGTGACGGATTTTGCCCTGTATTGGATTCACCGCGGCTTTCATCGCGGCTTTCTGTGGAAGTATCACGCGGTGCATCATGCCAGCGAAGATCTGGAATGGATCAGCGCCGCGCGCTTCCATCCCGTCAATCTGGCGCTCGGTACCGCCCTGGTGGATGTCGTCGCCTTGTTCACGGGCATTTCACCGCACATTTTCGTGGTGGTGGGGCCATTCAACATCATCACCTCCTGCATGGTGCACGCGAATCTCAGCTGGACGTTCGGGCCGCTGCGCTATGTCTTCTCCAGCCCGGTCTTCCATCGCTGGCATCATGCCAGAGCCGTTTGCGACAAGAATTATGCCAGCACATTTTCGTTGTGGGACGTGATGTTCGGCACCTACCACATGCCCGTAGGCGAACTGCCGAAGGACTATGGCATCGACGATAAAGAGATGCCCGAAACGCTGATGCCCCAGCTGCTCTATCCGATCCTGCAACGGGGCGGGACGGCGCAACCCGCCGCGCCGGCAAGGGCCTAAATTGGAATTGGGCCCAATCGGAATCAGGATTTGCGGCGCCTGAGTGCCCGCTAGCCCAAGATCGGACTTAGAAGATTAGTGGGTTGTGGCTTGCGCCAGGGCGGTGGTGCGCGCCGTAGCCTGGTGCACGGTCGTCTGGCTGGTGGTGCCGTCATAGGCTTCCTTGCTGTCGCCCGGCATCGGGGTCTGTTCGCAACGGCCGCCGGCGCAGTTCAAGGTCACGCGCTGGGCGCCGCGATTGAGCGTCACAGTGCCACCGCCTTCACCGCCGGTGACGGTGACATGGGTGTTGAACACCATCACATTGTCACGGTTCAGTGCCATGATGTTGGTGCGCCCAAAGCCCTTGCCCTGCACGAAGGCATGGCGGGCATCGATCATGGTGACATCGGCGATCGAGGGGTTGCCGACATAGACCGTCGCCACAGGGGCGCGGAAGGTGAGGGTGTGGACCTCGTCCAGCGCCAGCGCGACCCAGTCATTCTTGTCTTCATTCTTGACTGCATGCTTGGCTGCAGGATGTTTGACTGCAGGCTTGCCTGCGGCAAAGGCCGAAGAGCCGCTCAAAGCGGTGGCGGCGAGAAGGGCGGCGGCAAAAAGGGCGCAGCGCATAGGGGGACTCCGGCATATTCCGAATGCCACACTAGGTCCTGCGTCTTTAAAGAAGCTTAAGTTTTGCCGTCCTGATTTTAAGCATTGTCGGGAAATAACGCATTCTTAAGCGCGCGGACGGCATTTTTCCGTAAACCCCGGCATAGCGCGAGTAATGGCCAATCTTGTCCCCCAGTTGCGCAGCGGAGATTTTCTGACGCGCGAGCGCTTGACGCTTTTGGCTGGCGGCCTGCTCCTTGGATATGTGCTGTCACTCCTGTTCCTGGGCCTTACGGCGCACGGCATGAACGACTATGCCGGCAGGCCGCTGGGAACGGATTTTTCCAATGTCTATGCCGCCGGCGTGGCCGCCGCCGGGGGCGATGCCACAGCACCCTTCGATGTCCATCGCCAGCTGGAAATGGAGCGGCATCTATTCGGCGCCGCGACGCCCTTCTATGGCTGGCACTATCCGCCATTCTTTCTTTTCGTCGCCATGGCGCTGGCGAAGATTCCTTATCTCGCGGCCCTGATCCTCTGGCAGGGTGTGACGCTGCTGCTCTATTTGGGCGCGATCGCGCTCTTGCTGCGCAAGAGCGGCATGCCGGATTGGAGTTGGGATCGGCAATGGCTGCTTGCGACTCTTGGGTTCGCGGCCGTTTTTCTAAATCTGATCCACGGGCAGAATGGCTTCCTCACGACCGCGCTGTTCGCCTCTGCTCTTGCCCTGCTGGATGAGCGCCCCCTTCTGGCCGGGATCTTGTTCGGTCTCACTTGTTACAAACCGCAATTTGCCGTGGTGATACCGCTGGCGCTGACCGCGACCGGACGATGGCGCGCCTTGGGCGCGGCTTGCGCCACCGGGCTCTTGCTCTCCGCCGCCGTGACGGCGGTGTTCGGATGGGAGGTGTGGCCCGCATTCGCGCAATCCATGCGCTTCACGCGCCTGGTGGTGCTGGAGCAAGGAAATACCGGCTTTTACAAGATTCAGAGCCTGTTCGCTGCCGTCCGGCTATGGGGCGGCTCGATTGCGCTCGCCTATGCTGCGCAAGTTCTGCTTGCGTTGACCGTGGCGACTGGCTTGCTTCAAATCTGGCGCGGCAGCGGCCCGATGACTGACAAGAAATCCGCTTTGTGTCTCGCTGCTCTGCTGATCACGCCCTATTGTATGGACTATGACTTGGTGTTGCTTGCGCCCGTCGTCGCGCTATCGGCCGCGCAGGGAAAAACGCGCGGATTCGCCGATTATGAAATCCTTTCGCTGGCCTTGTTGTGGTTGGCGCCCGCCGTCACGCGAAGCCTCGCGCATTACGCACTGATCCCGTTTGCACTGGGCGCAATGCTGATTTCCTTTGCGTCGATCTGGCGGCGCAGGCGCGGACCGCGCAACGCGCGCTTGCCTGCGTCAAAATCGCCGTTCGGTAAACAAATGGTCAACGAGGCGGAATTAGTGGCCCAGGCGCCGCAAGGCCCGGGCGAACGCGCAAGTTTAATGAAAGTTCCGCCTTCAACCTTAAACCGAAATTAAATCGGGGCCTCTAGTGTCGCCCTCGTCCGCTACGAGCGAAAAGAGTTCGTCCGGGGTTGGGCATCCTAGGGTGTTACTAAAGTTGGAGACTGAAATGAATCTCATCTCGCGTTTTGTTCGCGATGAATCGGGCGCCACCGCCATCGAGTATGGCTTGATTGCCGCCCTCATCGCCGTTGTCATCATCACTGGCGTTACGGCTGTCGGCACCAACCTGTCGACCACCTTCACCACGCTGTCGGGCAAGCTGAACTAAGCCAGGCGGCATTTTCATAAAGCGGCCGCCTTTTCAAAAGGCGGCCGTTTCTTTTTCCAGAAGCTCGCAAATGTTCGCGGAAATTCTTGTTCTGGTCGCCCTGCCGCTTCTTCTGGCCGCCGCCGCGGGCTGGGACATAGCAAGCTTCACCATTCCCAATTTCCTGAATCTGGCGCTGATGGCCGCATTCGCGGTCTTTGCCTTTTCCGCCGGCTTGTCATTTTCCGCCATCGGCTGGCATTTGGTGGCGGGCGTTATTGCCCTGGCCATCGGATTTGGGCTCTTTGCGCTGGGTCATATTGGCGGCGGCGATGCCAAGCTGTTCGCCGTAGTGGTGTTGTGGCTTGGTCTGAGGGATTTACTGCCCTATGCGCTTTTGGCCAGTGTGTTTGGCGGCGCGCTCGCGCTCTCCCTGATCATTCTGCGCCAATGGCCGCTGCCGGCATTTCTCGCGCGCTTTGGCTGGATCGTGAAGCTGCACGACAGCCAGGCCGGAGTTCCCTATGGCGTGGCGCTGGCCGCCGGCGCCTTCATTCTTTTGCCTTCGACGGAAATCTTCCGTCTCGCCGCAGGCGCTTAGAGCAAGTCGGCTCAATCTGGTCCCAACTCGCTCTTAACCAACGCGTAAATCCGGCGAAAACGTTTTCGCTCGGATTTTAAACAAGTTGGACACGAAAACTCTTGGCCGTACGGGGCAATTGTAACTCTGCAATTAATCAATTTCTAAAGGGTTGCATGATGAATTGTGATCAAAGGAGCGGCCCCCTATGAATACACAACGCATAATCGTTCTTGGCTTTGCTTTGGTTGCGGCAGGCGGCGCGGCCTTTTTGGTGCGCGGCATTCTGGGCGGCGGCGCGCAAGTGGCAGCCGCCAAGCCCGCGCCTCAGATCGCATTGAGCGAAGTTCTCGTCGCCAACGTCAACCTCACGCCCGGCCAAGCGCTTTCCGCCGAACAGATACGTTGGGAAAAATGGCCGAGCTCCACAGTGGATCCGTCCTTCTTCACGCGCGCGGCTGTCGGCAACGAAACGCAGTTCGTCAAGAACACAGTTGTGCGCGCTATGATCCTTCCGGGTCAGCCCATCACCAAGACCGCGATCGTGCATGGCGATGCATCGGGCTTCATGGCCGCGACCTTGGGCGAGGGCATGCGCGCGATCTCCATTTCCATCTCCACCGACTCCGGCGCCGGCGGCTTCATCCTTCCCAATGACCGCGTCGATGTGATCCTGACTCGCAAGCCCGAGGGCAGCACCGGACGCGGCGTCGCCAGAACCATCTTGTCGAACGTGCGCGTGCTGGCGGTGGACCAAACATATCGCCAAGAAAAAGATACGCGCACCGTGATCGGCAAGACCGCCACGGTCGAACTCGCGCCGGAGCAGGCCGAAGTGATTGCCGCCGCCTCCCAGTCGGGACTGTTGTCGTTGGCGCTGCGCCCCTTGACCGACGGTGTGAACGCCGACGGCACCGACAAGACGGCGCCCAAAAAACGCACCGCCTCGGCCTATGACGGCGCCGTCTCTATCATCCGCTACGGCATAACCGGAACCGCAAATCGGCAGGAGCCTCAATAATGTCCTTCCGCAAGATACTTCTCGCACTGACGCTGATGGCGCCTTCCGCCGCGCTGGCGGCTCCGGCCCATCCGACGCCGGACGAATCCAACGCGCGTGTGATGACCATTTCCGCGCACGACCCCTCCAGCCATCAGCGCCTGACTTTGGGGCTGAACAAGGCTGCCGTGGTGCAGCTCGACCAGGATGCGCGCGACGTGCTGGTCTCCAATCCCGACATGGTCGATGCCGTGGTGCGCACGCCGCGCCGCATCTTCCTCTTGGCCAACAAGGTCGGTCAGACCAATGCCTTCTTCTTCGACTCCCAAGGCAAGCAGATCCTCACCCTCGACATTCGCATCGAAAAAGACGTGGTCGATCTCTCCAGCCTGATGAAGGCCAGCCTGCCCAACTCCGCCATTCAGGTGCAGGCAATGAACGACAATGTGGTGCTCACCGGCTCGGTATCCAGCGCATTGGAATCCAGCCGCGCTGCCGATTTGGCGGCACGCTTCGCCGGCGATCCCAAGAAGGTTGTCAACATGATCTCCATCGCCGGCGGCCAGCAGGTGATGATCAAGGTCCGCATCGCGGAAATGGACCGCAACGTCGCCAAGCAGTTCGGCATCAATCTGGCCGGCGCCAAGATTGTGGGCAACACACCGTTGGCGATCTCCACCGCCAATCAGTTCAACCTGGTTGGTCAGGCCCTGAGCGATCTGTCCGGTGGCGCGGTCGGCCAGGTCTGCAACAGCGCCTCGACCGCAAGCAATCCGTTCGGAGCCCTGACCGGCGGCGGCGTCTGCAACATCCAGAACAATGTGCAGGGTCAGCTCAAGGCGCTGGAACGCGTCGGCCTCGTGCATATGCTGGCTGAGCCCAACCTGACCGCGGTCAGCGGGGAAACCGCGAGGTTCCTGGCCGGCGGCGAATTCCCCGTGCCCGCCAGCCGCGACCGCGATGGCAATGTCACGGTGGAGTTCAAGCAATTCGGCGTCGGTCTCTCCTTCACCCCGGTGGTGGTGGCGTCCGGCCGCATCTCGCTGCAGTTTTCCAGCGAGGTCAGCGAACTGTCCAACACCGGATCATTCACCATGTCGAACGGCACCAGCCAATCCGGTCTCACCATTCCGGCATTGAGCGTGCGTCGCGCTCAGACCACCGTCGAGCTGCCCTCGGGCGGCAGCTTCGCGGTGGCCGGCCTGATGCAGCACAATACCAAGCAGGTGATCGACGGCTTCCCCGGCGTGAAGGACCTGCCGGTGCTGGGCGCCTTGTTCCGCAGCCGCGACTTCGCCGACGACCAGACCGAACTGGTGGTGCTGATCAGCGCCTATCTGGTTGAGCCCACCTCCGAAGCGGCGCTTTCCGCGCCCACCGACGGCTTTGTGGCGCCGACCGATCCGGAAACCCTGCTGCTCGGCCGCTTGAACGCGGTCTATCGGAAAAAAGACGAGAAGCCCGTGGCGCCCCAGGCATCCGCGCCGGTCGGCTTTGTCGTGCGCTAGGAGGTGCACCCATGAAACTGGAACATCTGTTTCGCGTCCTGGCTGTCGGCTCCATCTTGGTGGCGGGCAGTTGCTCGGCCGCCAACGACGGCAGCACCATCTCCGAAGACGGCGCCCGAAATCATCCCATTGCGGTGGAACCCAGCTATCGGGACCTCAAGGTGCAGTATGCCGGCGGCGCCGACGGCTTGAGCGCCGAAGAAGCCGCCAAGTTCGACGCCTTTGTTGCCGACTACCGCGTGCATGGCAATGGCAGCCTGGGCATCAGCGTGCCCAGCGGCGCCGGCAGCCGCGCCACCATCACCTTTTTCGGCGAGCGCGCGGCCGCAAGCGGCATCAGTCGAGACAAGATCTTGGTCACCACGCGCGAGGCCGGCAACAGCGATACACGAGTGGATTTGAGCTACATCGCCTATACCGCTCATGCGCAGTCTTGCGGCGACTGGTCCGAGAACGAGGCCTTCACGCTCGACAACCACACCAGCGCGAATTTCGGCTGCTCGATACAGCATAACATCGCCGCCATGGTGGCGGATCCGCGCGACCTGTTGGGGCCGGGCGCCATGGGTCCGGTCAGCACCAACCGCCGCGCCACTGTGTTGGATCACTACGAGAGGGGCGAAGTCACCCAGGCCGAAAAGCGCACGGCTGATAAACCCGTCGAGCAGTCGGCAGGCGCTTCCAGTATTGGCCAGTAACGCGTGAAACGGGACAGAACATGAGCAAGCAAGTGCAAGGTTTTGGCGCCGCGCCCCATGAGCGTCCGGTGCCACGCATTTCCATCCACGCCTTCTGCGAATTCCCCGATACCGGCACGGCGCTGGAAAATGCCGGCACCGATCGCCGGCTGGCCAAGGCGCACCTGACCGTGCAGCTGGGCGGTATCGACGCGGCGGTTGAGCACTATCACGGCCAGGTCACGCCCAATCTGCTGATCGTCGAA
>DATHLY010000290.1:0-2017 GCA_035487655.1 Rhizomicrobium sp.
CCGCGTCCCGGCGGCCGGCCGGCGATCCGCGACACGTCCATGTCGCCATAGGCGGTCAATGCCAGGGTGCGTGGAATGGGCGTCGCCGTCATCACCAAAACATCGGCCGGCCGGCCCTTGGACTGGAGGCGCATGCGCTGATGCACACCGAAACGATGCTGTTCGTCCACCACCGCTAGCCCCAAGTCTCTAAAGGTCACATCCTCGGAAAACAGCGCATGGGTGCCGACCAATATGTCGATCTCGCCCGCCGCCAATTGCGCCAAGGTGGTCTCGCGCGCCGTGCCTTTCTCACGTCCTGTCAGGCAGGCCAGCCGCACTCCCGCCGCTTCGGCATAAGGCTCGAGCGACGCCAGATGTTGGCGCACCAGCAATTCGGTGGGCGCCATCAGGGCCGCCTGCAGGCCCGCCTCTACCGCATCCAGCATGGCCAGCATCGCCACAATGGTCTTGCCCGAGCCGACATCGCCTTGCAGCAAGCGCAGCATGCGCGTCTCGCTGCCCATGTCCTTCTCGATCTCGGCCAGGGACTGAAGCTGTCCATCGGTCAGGGCAAAGGGCAAGGCGGCGACGGCTTTGGCTTTCAAGGTGCCGGTGCCGAAAATGGCGCGGCCTTTGCCTGCGCGCAGGTTGGCCCGGATCAGCAGCAACGCCAATTGGTTCGCCAGCAATTCGTCATAAGCGAGCCTTTGGCGCGCTTGTGTGGTGGCCTCGAGGTCGCTGTCGTGGACAGGATTGTGGGCCGCCGCCAGCGCCGCGCCAAAGTCCTGCCATTTGCGCTGCCGGACAAAGGCCGCATCCTGCCATTCGGGCATCGCGGGCACCCTGTCCAGCGCGGCGCGCACCGCCTTGACCATGGGCCGAGCGGTAAGCCCCTCGGTCAGGCCATAGACCGGTTCGTGCAGAGGAAAAGAGGCGATCTCGTCCGGCGCGACCACATAGTCGGGATGGGCCATTTGTAGCCGGTCCTTGAACCGCTCGATGCGGCCCGAGAGCACGCGCCGGGCACCCAGCGGCAGCAGACCCGCCAGGTAATCGGCATGGCTGCGGAAGAACACCAGTTCCATCAGCGAAGTGTCGTCCGACACAAGCACCTTATAGGGCTGCGCCTTGACCCGGTTGGGCCGGTGCTCCAGCACTGTCACCTCCACGGTGGCGATGCGGCCGGTCTCCGCCGCAGCGAGTTTTGGTCGATAACTGCGGTCCACCACGCCGACCGGAAGATCGAGTACCAGGTCCACCAGGCGCGGGCCCGCCACCTTGGCGATCAGTTTTTCCAATTTGGGGCCCACCCCAGGCAGGGTGCGGATGTCGGCGAAAAGGGGAAAAAGAATCGCTGGCCGCATAGGCCAGAAACATTATGGCCCGCGCCAGTTGTTCTCAACGCACCCACTGGCTATATCGGCGCCCATGACGGACCTGGGACAGGGTGGCTCTTCGGAGAACCGCCGCAAACGGCTGTTGTTTCGCGCCCAGCGGCGCGGCTTCAAGGAGGTCGATCTGATCTTCGGCGCCTATGCGGATGCGCATTTGGCGGGGCTGGACGAGGCCGGCCTGGACCAGTTCGAGGCACTGCTCACCGCGCCCGACCAGGACGTCTATGCCTGGCTGCGCGGCGCCGCGCCGGTGCCGGCGGAATATGACAATCCGGTGCTTGCCGGGCTGAAGCAGATGTGCGGGCAACAAAACCCACGCTGGAAGACCTGAGTGGACCGTCTCGACACCATCGCCAAGCAGCAAGGCCGCCTGACCGTCACCGGCGTGCCGCAAGGCTATGATGCCTATGTGGCGGCGGAATCGGCGCGGCGGCGGGGCGCGCCCGTGCTGTTCGTGGCGCCGGATGACGTGCAAGCCGATGCGGCGGAGCGCGCCATCGGCTTTTTCGCGCCGGGGATGACGGTGCTGCCGTTTCCTGCCTGGGACTGCCTTCCTTATGATCGCGTCTCGCCCAAGCCCGACATAGAAAGTCGCCGGCTGGCGACGCTTGCGGCGCTGGCGCGGGGTGCGGAAAAGCCGG
>DATHLY010000291.1:0-2247 GCA_035487655.1 Rhizomicrobium sp.
AAACAGCCGGATCAAGCGCCGCCTATCTCGCCGCCCACAAAAATGAACTCGGCGAAATCGCCATCGCGGGTGAAAGCGATTTGGGCGCCGACAATGTCTATGGCCTGCAATTGCCGGCTGGCGCCTGGAATGCACCTGATATCGCCCCGCTGGAGGGCGTGCTGGCGCCGTTGAAAGTCATCGCGATGCGCGAGCCGCCGGAGGAGGCCGGGTCCGACATCCAGGATATTCGCGGGGCCGGGGTACCGGTATTCGCCTTGAATCAGAATGCCAGCCGCTATTTCGACTATCACCACAGCCAAGACGACACATTAAATATCGTCGATCCGCAACAGTTGAGGCAGAATGTGGCGGCCTGGGCGGCGACCTTGTCCATTCTGGCCGACACCGGCTTTGATTTCCGAAAGGCGAAGCAATGACCCGTCCGCCGATCCCCGATCCCCCCTACACCGGCAGCTGTCTGTGCGGCGCCGTGCGCTGGCGGCTGGGTGCGCGCCCGTTGGCGGTCAATGCCTGTCATTGCATGGACTGCAAGAAGACCACTGGCGCCACCAATGTTGTGATGCTGATTGCAATGAATGAGGCTTTTTCATTTGCAGGTGAAACCCAGACCTACCGCAAGCGGGCCGATTCGGGGCGCCAGGCTGACATCCATCGCTGCGCCGAATGCGGTTGCCGCATGTTCCACCGCAATTTGGCGTCCCAGGCGCTGGTGTTCATCACGGCGGGGACGTTGGATGATCCTTCCTGGGCGGTTCCGACGTCTCATATTTGGGTCGAAAAGGTCTCACCCGGGGTGGTGATGCAGGATGACGCCATCAAGGTAGTGGGCCAGCCCGCCGACCGTCAGATCCTGATGGATGCTTTCGCCAAGGTGTATGGCGCATGAAGTTCGGCACGCCGCTGTCGCCTGCGGCCATCAAGGTGATGCTGCTGGGTTCGGGCGAGCTGGGCAAGGAAGTGGTGATCGAATTGCAGCGGCTGGGGGTGGAAACCATCGCGGTCGACCGCTATCCCAATGCTCCCGCGCATCAGGTGGCGCATCGCTCCTATGTCATCGACATGACGGACGCCAAGGCGCTGCGCGCCCTGGTCGAGCTGGAAAAACCGCATTTGCTGGTGCCGGAGATCGAGGCCTTGGCCACCGACGAGCTTGTCCGGATCGAGGCGGACGGGCTTTGCAGGGTCATCCCCACCGCCCGCGCCGCGCATATCACCATGAATCGCGAGCGCATCCGGATGCTGGCGGCCGAAGAATTAAAGCTGCCGACCTCGCCCTATGCCTTTGCCTCGTCGCTCGAGGACCTGCAGGCGGCGGCGGCAAGAATTGGTTTTCCCTGCTTTGTGAAACCGGTGATGTCCTCGTCCGGCAAGGGGCAGTCGCGGCTCAAAACGCCCGCGGATGTGGCACCGGCCTGGGAAAAAGCGTTGAGCGCGGGGCGGGTGCGCGAGGCGCGTGTCATTATTGAAGGCGAAATACAGTTCGACTTCGAGATCACTCAGCTGACAGTGCGCGCCGCCGACGGCACCCATTTCTGCGAGCCCGTCGGCCATGTCCAGAAGGAGGGCGATTACGTGGAAAGCTGGCAGCCGCAACCGATGAGCGAAACGGCCCACGCCAAGGCGCGCGACATGGCCGCCAAGGTCACCGGCGCGTTGGGCGGATTGGGTATTTTCGGAGTCGAGCTGTTTGTGAAAGGCGATGAGGTCTGGTTCTCGGAAGTCTCGCCGCGTCCGCACGACACCGGCCTGGTGACCCTGGTGTCGCAGCATCTGTCGGAATTCGCGCTCCATGCCCGCGCCATATTGGGCTTGCCGGTTTCGACCGAGATGGTATCTCCCGGCGCTTCGGCAGTGATTTATGGCGGCGTGGAGGCCGGCGCGCTTGCCTTTCACGGCGTGGAAGAGGCGCTGAAAATTCCCGGCAGCGAATTGCGCCTGTTCGGCAAGCCGCAGTCCTTTGTGAAACGCCGCATGGGCGTGGCGCTGGCGCGCGGCGCAACCACGGACGAAGCGCGCGATCGCGCCAAGCGCGCCGCCGCCGCCGTGAAACCAATAGTTTACCTGTCACATTAAGTTCACAAGACTTTCCACGCTCGGTGGGCAGCGGATTAACCACCTGCACACGCCCCTTCTCTAGCTTCGCCCCAGGCAGGCGGGGTTTGTGATGACAGTTTCGGAAGCTGGTGACCATCTGACGGCAGGCATGCTGGCGGCCCGGACCCCGGCACTGAGTGAACGCACCAC
>DATHLY010000292.1:0-2933 GCA_035487655.1 Rhizomicrobium sp.
TGCTGGCGCCCGCCCATCTTGTGCTGTTGAAAAACGCGGTGGAATGGGCGGCGGATGAGCCCTCGCCCATGACGGTGAGCGGTCCGGGCATGGTGGATGTCGCTTATTGGCGGCAAAAGAATTCGCTGGCCGCCCATATCGTCAACATGAACAATCCGATGATGATGAAAGGACCTTATCGCGAAGTGATGCCGGCAGGTCCCTACGCCGTGTCGCTGCAGATTCCAGCCGGCGCCAAGGTGGGCTCGGTCAAGCTGTTGGAAAGCGGTGCGGTAGCCAAAACATCACGCAACGGAAATCGGCTGGTGGTGGAGGTGCCGCGCGTCCGCCTGCACGAAGTGGTGGCGGTAGACTTGGTCTGATCCTGGATCCACTTATCTGTTGGTCCAGCCCCCGCGCTTATTTTTTAGTCCAGGCTCCGCCTATGGGCTTGAAATACTGGCCCGCCGGCACCTTGCCGATCAGCTGCGCGCCGGTCGCCTGGCCGGCGGCATCCGGCGACACGCCGGACTTGCTGGCGGTCTGGGTGTAAACCTCGCGCCTGCCGGCATTGATCCCATTCACCGCCGCGGTGATGGCGCCGTCGGCGCCGGCGACAATGCCGAGATAGCCGTCCGCCTGCTCGCCGACCTTTCCGGCGGCTTTGGCGGCATCCACCGTGGCCTTGTCCGCGGCGAGATCGGCAAAGGCTGGCGTCGTCAGCAGCACCAGGGCCAAGGCTGCAAATGCATGCTTGAAGTGGCTCATGATCGGGCTTCCTTCAGACTAGAAGAGATTGGGATTTTGCTGGATGGCGCTCTGAACTTCCTTGTCCAGTCGGACCCGCACATCGGCATCCAGCTTGGCGTAGATGTTGATGGGAGCGACCTCGACCCGGATGGTCGGCGTGCAGGCGCACAGGCCTGCGAAGACGCAAGCGGCAAAAAGCATTCTCTTCATGGCTTTGCTCCTGGCGCAGCATCCGGGTGCCCCTCCGGACTCATGGTCTTTGACCATGCTTCGGCATAGGACTTCAAGAGTTCGTCAAAATTAAGGGAAGTATCCAGGGTGAGGTCGATGGGCGTGCCGCTGGGCAGCGGAATGGGCTTATACAGAGCCGTGCCGTTCAGGATATCGGTGATGGCGACGGTGGCGGTCTGCGGTTTTGGCGGATCGCTCCTGCCCTTGATGTGAAAGACCACTTGCAGCCGGCCATTGGCGACGGAATTCAGGTCCGCCGTCATTTGCTCGAAGGCCAGGTTTTCCAGCGCCTGATAGGCGAAATCCTGCACCGCATTGCTGTTGATGGCCGCCTCGCCCTGGGTCCAAAGCGAGCGGTCCACCGACAAGCGTCCCGGCCCGTCAGCGGCGACATGACCGTTGGCGATGCGAAAGCCGTCCGGTCCCAGGGTGAAGGGAATATGACCCGAAACCTTGCCTTCCAATTTCACCTTGCTGCCCAGGTTGGACGCGGCCACAAGGGAATTGAGCGATATTGCTTTGAGGTCAGCCGCGCCCGCCACGCGAGGATCGGCGAGCGAAAGCGTGATGGCGCCCAGGCTGGCATGGCCTTCGGCAATATCGGTGTCGGCTTTGGCAATCTGTACGGTGGTAGGACCGAAGCCGAAGCGCACATCCACCGCACTGAACGGCAAGGTCCAGTCGATCCGTGCGATGGTGAGGCCTTGGCCCGGTGCTGTGATTGGCGGCAACAGCGAGGTCAATGCGATTTCGCTCTTCACGGCATGCGCCTTGCCCAGTGGCGTCATGAAATCCAGACTCAATATTGTGAGCTTGCCCCGACTGGTGATTGATCGCTGCGTCCAATCGATGTCACCTGTCAGGGCGGCACTGCCTTCGGCGCGGCGCAACGCCACCAACAGCGGCGAAATATCGGAGGGCTGCAGCTTATCCAGCGAGAAAGTGATGTGGGGCGCATCGATATGCGCCGTACCAGTACCGCTGGCCATGGTGTGCAGGAAAGTCGCCTCGCCCAGCGCGGCATCCTTCGGACCATTCGCCACAAAGCGCCCCCGCCACACGCCTTCGGCCAGAGAAGCGGTGCCGGTGCCGGAAAGCGGCTTGAAGCGCAGGCTCGCGGCGCGGTCCACGACTTGTCCCGCTGTGACTGTTGCGGTGCCCTTGAGAGGGGCGCCTTCGCCATCAAACTTGAGGTCGGCCGCGACATTTTCCAGATGCGCGGTTGCCAGAGGCAAATCGGCAGACGCATTGCGCGCCGTGCCGGTCAGGGTCCATCCGATGCCCTCTCCTGTCAGCAGCGGCTGGTTTGGCGGAGCGCAGATGTCGCCCCTCACATTCTTTGCAAGATCGCTGGCGCCAGGATGAAAGGCCGCCAACGCGACGCGCACGCAACCGGAAGGCGTGAAAGCATACTGTCCGTTCTGCCAGGAGAAAGTCCCCCGCCCCGCAAGATCGGTGCCGCGCAGCATGGCGAAATTGAATTGGGCGGCGAAAACCGCTTCGCTGGTAAAGCCGCCGCCACTCCACAATAGATTGCGCAGGTTAAGCTTGGTCGGGGGCAAGCTTGGACCACTCAGATTTGCCTCTAGCGCCGCATGCAGGCTGTCGACACCACCGGACAGTGTCAGCGCCGGGATTCGCAAGGCGCCGCCCTTTGCGCCCGACACGAGAAGCGGCTGACTCAATCCAAACCGGATAATGCCGCCCCGGCGTTCGGCATGGCCGGCAAAGGTCAGCGTCAGGCGCTTGAGATTTTGACGAACAGCATTGGCGAGTGCCGGATCGGCGGCTTGCAAGGCGGTCAATGCGGCTTCAAAACCGGCGCTGCCGGAAACGGAAAGATCGCCTCCGGCGCCCCATCCCGCCTCTCCCGACATTGCGGCAAGATTGCGGACCGTAACGTCGAGTTGCGGAGATGCCAGCAGCTGGCCGGCCGTGATGGATGTCGCCGTTGCGTGGAAACTGGCAGATGG
>DATHLY010000293.1:0-3278 GCA_035487655.1 Rhizomicrobium sp.
TCATGGGACGACATTGCGCTCCTTTGCATCTCTTAACAAGAGGAATAATCAATATTTTCAATGACTTAAGTTAGTATTCTCCATCTTTTTGGCAATGAACTACCTTGAGGGATGGAACTAAGGAGGTGGCGGTTGAGTTACGTGGGCATCAGGCCTAAAATGAGTAACCTGCTCAATCTGAGTTATTTCTTATGTCTTTGAAAAATATATAGGAAATTCTCCGATGACCGACTTACTGCGCGGCGAGCGCCTTCAAATCATGTTGACCAAGGAAGAACTGGAAGCCTTGGACACTTGGCGGTTCGGCAAGCGCATGCCTAGCCGGGCGGCTGCCATCCGCGAACTTTTGAAGCGCGGCCTGGCGGCCGAGGGCTTCCAGATTGCCGAAGGCGGCAACAGATCCGAGGATTTCGGGGTTACCGGCGCATCCTCCTCTGCCCCCTCCCGCAGGCGGCGGGACTCTGGCGGGGCAGCGCAATAGCCATTTGAGGCTTGCGCGAGAGCATTGTCCCTTATAGAAGGCGCGGCTCTTGGGCGGCCCGGCTGGACATGCCGTGGCGGCCCCAAACGCACCTGGGCTTAAATGCCCTCACAAGGAAGCAAAATGTCCAAGATGAAGACCAAGTCGGGCGCCAAAAAGCGCTTCAAGTTCACCAAGAGCGGCAAGATCAAGACCCACCAGGTGGGCAAGCGTCACCGCCTGATCAACAATTCCCCGGCCCGTACCCGCGACCTGCGCGGCATGGACACGCTGTCGGAGTCCGAGACAAGGCGCGTCAAGCGCTGGATGCCCTATGGCGGAGGAATTTGATCCATGAGCCGCGCCCCACGTTCCGTAGCCAGCCATGCCCGCCGCAAGAAGGTCTTCAAGCAGACCAAGGGCATGCGCGGCCGCCGCAAGAACACCATCACCACGGCCAATGCCGCGGCCGACAAGTCGCTGCAGCACAATTATATCGGCCGCAAGGAGCGCAAGCGTAACTTCCGCGCCCTGTGGATCCAGCGCATCAACGCCGCCGTGCGCGAGCATGGCCTCACCTACAGCCGATTTATCGCCGGGCTCGCCGGCGCCGGGATCGTGATCGACCGCAAGGTTCTGTCCGATCTGGCGATCCACGAGCCCGTCGCGTTCAAGGCTCTGGTGGATCAGGCGTCGAAGACTTAAGCCAAACAGTTAGGTCTTTGCCGCATTTTTTGACGGCGAACTCCGTTCGCCTAAAGATGCTCCGGCCGAGCGAATCAGGGGTGCAATGCCTCTGAAGTTTTCACTCCGGAGTTTGCATGACCGATATTGCCCGACTTCAGTCCGAGATACTGGCCGCTGTGTCCGGCGCCGCCGATGAAGCTGCGTTGGAGGGCGTGCGCGTCGCGACGCTGGGCAAGAAAGGCTCGGTCAGCGCCCTGCTCGCCACCTTGGGCAGCCTTTCCCCCGACGAGCGCAAGATCCAGGGGCCCAAGTTCAACGGCTTGAAGGACGCGGTCACCGAAGCCATCGCCGCGCGCAAGGCTCAGCTCGCCGATGCCGCGTTGGACGCGCGCCTGGCTTCGGAAAGGCTGGACGTCACCCTGCCCTCGGCTCCCGAGAATAGCGGCACGGTCCATCCCATTTCGCAGGTGCTGGAAGAAGTCGTCGCCATTTTCGCCGATCTGGGCTTTGGCGTCGCCGAAGGCCCGGACGTGGAATATGACGACTACAATTTCACCAAGCTGAACATCCCGCCCGACCACCCGGCACGTCAGATGCAGGATACGTTCTACGTCGCGCCCCAAGCGGACGGATCGAGCCCCGTGCTGCGCACCCACACCTCGCCGGTGCAGGTGCGGGTGATGTTGAAGCAGAAGCCGCCCATCCGCGTGATCTCGCCGGGCCGCACCTACCGCGTGGACAGCGACGCCACGCATTCGCCCATGTTCCATCAGGTTGAGGCGCTGGTGGTGGATGAAGGCATCCATCTGGGCCATCTGAAATGGACGGTGGAACAATTTTGCAAGGCCTTCTTTGAGATCGACCAAATCGAATTGCGCGCCCGCCCCAGCTTCTTTCCCTTTACCGAACCCTCGCTGGAATGGGACATGCGCTGCGACCGCAGCGTGCCGGGCAAGATCACCTTCGGCGCCGGCGATGACTGGCTGGAATTGGGCGGCTCGGGCATGGTCCACCGCAAGGTGCTGGAGAATTGCGGCATCGACTCGGGCAAGTATCAGGGCTTTGCCTTCGGCTTCGGCCTGGACCGCATGGCGATGCTGAAATACGGCATCCCGGACATCCGCAGCTTTTTCGAGTCCGATGTGCGCTGGCTGAAGCATTACGGCTTTGCCGCGCTGGATATCCCCACGCTTGATGGTGGGTTGAGCAGATGAGGTTCACTTTATCCTGGCTGAAAGAACATCTGGATACCGATGCGGATGCGAACACCATCGCCGAGCGGCTGACGGCCATCGGTTTGGAAGTGGAGAGCCTTACTGACGCGGCCGCGGCGCTCAAGGACTTCATCGTCGGCGAGGTCATCACGGCCGAAAAACACCCCAATGCCGACAAACTGCGGCTGTGCAGCGTCAGTGACGGTGCGAACACGCTTCAGATCGTGTGCGGTGCGCCCAATGCGCGCGCCGGCATCAAGGTGGTGCTGGCAAAGCCCGGCACGGTGATCCCGGCGACCGGCGATGTGCTGAAGCTGGGCACCATCCGGGGCGTGGAATCGCGCGGCATGATGTGCAGCGCGCGCGAGCTGCTGTTGGGCGAGGATCATGACGGCATCATCGAATTGAAGGCCGGCGCCAAGGCGGGCGAGCCGGTGGTTGCGGCGCTGGTGGAAGCAGGCCTGTTGGCCAACGACCCCCTGTTCGATGTCTCGATCACGCCCAATCGCGGCGATGCGGCCAGCGTCTTTGGCATTGCGCGCGATCTCGCTGCCAGTGGGTTGGGGCGTCTCAAGACCGACAAGGTTGTTCCGGTTGCGGGCAAATTCCCTTCGCCCAAAAAGATCACGCTGGAATTCACGCCCCAGAACAAGGATGCCTGCCCAATCTTCGCCGGCCGGTTGATCCGTGGCGTCAAGAACGGCCCCGCACCCAAATGGGTGCAGGAGCAGCTGAAGGGCGTGGGCATGAAGTCGATCTCCGCGCTGGTGGACGCCACCAACCTGATCTCCCAGGATCGCGGACGGCCGCTGCATGTGTTCGACGCCGACAAGTTGAGCGGCGACCTGCATGCCCGCATGGCCAAGGAGGGTGAGCAGGTCTTTGCCCTGGACGACAAGACTTATGTGCTGGACGCG
>DATHLY010000294.1:0-9693 GCA_035487655.1 Rhizomicrobium sp.
GTTGCCGGCTGCATCGCAGGCGATCTCGCTGCGGGCCTCGGCCTCATCGCCCATCACAGCGCGGACATCTTCCAGGCTCACTTGCTTGTGGCCGTGCATGTAGAGGACGAGTTTTTCGATTTCCCGCCGGGTGACGCCGCGATCGGAACCAAGCCGCGACACTGCATCTTCCAGCGCATCAGGGGAAATCGAAATTCCTTCGGCGCGCAAGGCATCGCGCACCACATCGCCCAGATCGCGAGCCGAATCCGGATAACATTGGATCGCGGCCGCGCTCTTGTGGCCGTCAAACAATTTGCGCAAAGCACCGGTCTTGGCGAGATCGCCGGCCTCAATGACCACCAAGCCGTCGCCTTTCGGATCGTCCAGAAAAGACTCCAGCAGCTCCGCCAGGTCATTGCCCGCGCCCCGCACCCGCACCACGCGCCGGCCGCCCATCATGGAGATAGCGGCGGCCTCGTCCGCCAGCCGTGCCGGATCGGCCAGCAGCGTGTCCTCATTGAGGTCCGACACATTGAAGGCATCGGTAAGATCCGGCACCACGCTTTTCAGCAGCTTTTCGGCGCGTTCCTGCACCAGCCCGGCATCGGGGCCATAGACCAGCGCGATCGTCAGACCCTTGGGCGGCCTTGAGACATAGCGGTCGGCTTCGTGGCTCTTGACGATCATTTCTTGTGGTTCCGGAACCACACGCCCAGTTCGAGATGAATGCGCTCGGCCACGTCCTGGGCGGCACGCTTGCCTGAGTCCTGCTGCGCCGTCAGCGTCGCATAAGGCGACTGCACCACATTGTAGGCCGACAATTCCGTCTGGATCCCCGAAGTCAGTTCATGGCCCTGCATGTCGCTCAAGACATAATGCGCTTCCAGCCGGTTGTTGTAGCGCGTGATGGTGGCGTCGTTCTGCAACGCGATGCCTTGGCTGTTCTCATTCAGCGTGACTCTAAGAGTGTAAGTCTTGCCCGCCTTGTCGCCGTCGGATTGCAGCGCATCGATCAAAGTGTTGCGCAGCTCATAGCCGTCGCGTTCGGCAATCGGCTCGACATAGATGGAAGACAGAGCGGGTGCCAGTGAGCTGCCGTACATGGGATGAAACCCGCATCCCGCCAGCAACAAGCAACCGGCGATGATGGCGATCGAAAGCACAGGTCCGCCTCCCCCTTGTGCGCGCAGCGCGCTTAAGGGGGAGGTGCCCGTAGCAGCGCTTGCGATGCGAAGGGCGGAGGGGGTCATGCAACGATGTTCACAATCCGATTCGGCACCACAATCACCTTTTTTGCCGCTTTGCCGTCCAGGGCACGTTTTACACCCTCTTCCGCCAGCGCCGCCGCTTCCACGTCTTTGCTGTCGGCATTCTTGGCCAAGGTGATTTCGCCGCGCCGTTTGCCATTGACCTGGATGGCGATGGTCACGATGTCCGAGGCCGTCAGCGCCGGATCATATTTCGGCCAGGCCGTCTCGGCCACCAGACTGGTGTGGCCCAAGGACTGCCAGCAGGATTCCGCCAGATGCGGCATCATCGGCGCGGACAAAAGGACGAGTGCCTCCAGCGCTTCGCGCCGCGCCGAAGGATTCGCCTGGTCGGCGGCTCCCATGGCATTCGCAAGCGTATAGAGCTGTGCCACCGCGCTGTTGAAACGCAAATGTTCCAGATGTTCGGTCACCGCGGCAATCGCCTTATGCGTAGCCTGGCGCAGGGATTTGGACGTCTCATCATCAGCGGCCGCGGGCGTTCCAGGGACTGGCAGGTCCTTGGCTTCGGTGCAAAGGCGCCACACACGCTGGACGAAGCGCCAGCAACCTTCTGCGCCGGCATCGGTCCATTCGATGTCGCGCTCGGGCGGGGTGTCCGACAGCATGAACCAGCGGATGGTGTCGGCGCCATATTCGGCAATGATGGGCTCCGGCGCGACCACATTCTTTTTGGACTTGGACATCTTTTCCGATGCCCCGATCTTCACTTCCTGGCCGGTATCGCGGAAGAATGCCTTGCCGTCGCGCTTTTCGATCTCATCCGGTGAAACCCAATTGCCCTCGGCGTCCATATAGGTCTCGTGGCAGACCATGCCTTGGGTGAACAGGCCGGCAAACGGTTCGGCCACCTTGACCATGCCGAGCTTGGACATGGCACGGGTGAAATAACGCGCATAGAGCAGATGCAGAATGGCGTGCTCGATGCCGCCGATATACTGGTCGACCGGCAGCCAATAGTCCGCCGCCGCCTTGTTCACCGGCGCATCTGCGGCCGGATCGGTGAATCGCGTGAAGTACCAGGAGGAATCCGCAAACGTATCCAGCGTGTCGGTGTCGCGCACCGCGCGACCTTTGCAGGTGGGACAGGTGGTGTTTTTCCACGCCGTGTCGGCATCCAAAGGATTGCCCTTGACGTTGAAGTTGATCGCCTCGGGCAACTTGACCGGCAGTTGATCCTTCGGCACCGGCACCACGCCGCATTTCTCGCAATGGATCATGGGGATGGGGCAGCCCCAAGGCCGCTGGCGCGACACCAGCCAGTCGCGCAAGCGGTAGTGAACGGTGCGTTGGCCGATGCCCGCAGCCTCCAACCGCATGGCCACTTCCGTCTTGGCCTCTTCCACCGTCAGGCCGTTCAAGAAGCGCGAATTGGCCAATCGACCCGGCCCGGTATAGGCCTCTGTGCCGACTTCGAAGGCTTCCGGATCGGCATCCGAAGGGACCACCACCGCAATCACCTTGAGCGCATATTTGCGGGCGAATTCCAGGTCGCGCTGGTCATGAGCGGGGCAGCCGAAGATGGCGCCCGTGCCGTAGCCCATCAGCACAAAGTTGGCCACCATCACCTTGAGGTGCCAGCTGTCATCGAAGGGATGCGCCGCCGTGATGCCGGTGTCGTAGCCCAGCTTTTCGGCCTTTTCGATTTCGGCTTCCGCCGTGCCGGTCTTGCGGCATTCCGCGATGAAGGCTTCGAGCTTTTCATCTTTCCTTGCCAGCTCCTGGGTCAAGGGATGATCGGGCGAGAGCGCGACAAAACTTGCGCCGAACAAGGTGTCGGGCCGGGTGGTGAAGACATCCAGCTTTTCGCCATTCGATAATGCAAACTGGAAGCGCAGGCCTTCGCTCTTGCCGATCCAGTTCTTCTGCATCAGGCGGACCTTGTCCGGCCAGTTGTCCAGGCTGTCGAGACCGGCCAGCAATTCATCGGCGAACTGGGTGATCTTGAAGAACCACTGGCTGAGCTTGCGCCGTTCCACAATGGCGCCCGAACGCCAGCCGCGCCCGTCAATCACCTGTTCGTTGGCCAGCACGGTCATGTCGACCGGGTCCCAATTCACATCGGCTTCGCTGCGATAGACGAAACCCGCCTGGTAGAAATCCAGGAACAGCTTCTGCTGCTGGTGATAATATTCCACATCGCAGGTGGCGAATTCCCTGCTCCAGTCCAGCGACAGGCCCATCATCTTGAGCTGTTCGCGCATGGCGGCGATGTTTTCGTAAGTCCAGTCGCGCGGGCTCACACCCTTGTCGCGCGCCGCATTTTCCGCCGGCAGGCCGAAGGCATCCCATCCCATGGGGTGCAACACGTTATAGCCCTGGGCTCGGCGGAACCGGGCGATGACATCGCCCATGGTGTAGTTGCGCACATGCCCGATATGGATGCGCCCCGATGGATAGGGGAACATCTCCAGCACATAGCATTTGGGTTTGTCGGAATGTCCCGGGGTGGCAAAGAGGGCGCGCGCCTCCCACTCCGCCTGCCAGTGCCTCTCCGCCTCCTTGGCGTTGTAACGCGCCATTCCGGTTGCGATCCTCAGCCGACTTGGCCGAGCGTGGCGAGCCTGAGTTCGCGAGCGCGGGTCAGAATGGAATCTTCCAGCTTGTGGGCGGTGTCCGGGCTGGGCTGGGCATCCTGCCAGACATTGCTGTTCCGCACCTGGCGGAACACCACCACCTTCAAGCCGTCGGCGCGCAAGGCGCGGTCCATGATGTAGACCGTCACTTTCAACCGCTCATTGGGGCTGGTGGGCGCGACATACCATTCCGAGATGATCACACCGCCAAAGGGATCGGCCGAGACCAGCGGCAAGAAAGACAGGGTGTCCAGCGTGGCGTGCCAGAGATAGGAGTTCACGCCCAGGGTGACGCGCGTCGAGCCGCTGGCAATGGCACTGGTGCCGGTATCCATCTCGCGCGCCCCGTCATTCGACGAACCGCAGCCGGCCAGAACCAGCGCACACAGCAAAGCGGGCAAAACGCGCATCGGGTCGACTTTTCCTTTTGGAGCGGGCGGGGCAAGCGCCGAAGAAGGGCTTATAGCGGTGGGGGGCTTTGCGTGCAACGGCGCGCATCTTGCGCCCAAGCGGCCGGTTTGGCTTATTCTGGAAGGACTTAGGAGGCGCGCGGATTGCGACTTGGTAAGATTGCCCTGCTTTCGGCCTTGAGCTTGGCGAGCCCAAGCCAGGCCTGGCCCCAATCACTGGGTCAATCCTTGCCGCCGCCATCCTGGCCGGTCGGGCAGGCCGAAATGCGCCTTGGGGCCGAGGCCAGCGGCGCGCTGTTCCATCCGGATCAGCCCGGCTGGCGTGGAACCCAGGCCAGCGGCGCACTGCGGCTGATGCCGGAATTGAAGCGCAGCTATGACAGCGGCCTGTCGCTGGCCTTGGCCGGCACGTTCACTGCCGCCGATCCTTTGTCGCGCGGCCGCTATGACGGGGATGTGATCGAACGGTTGGCAGGCAGCGTCCAGACCGGCCTGGGCAAGATCGAGGTCGGCGTCACCGATGGGGCGGGCTATGGCCTGGCGGTGACCGGTCCCAAGGTCGACCCGGGCGTCAGCCTGGACGATCCGCGCACCACTTTCTTCCGCGATCCCAATACCCATCGCGCGGTGACCAACATGTTCGCCTTGCGCACGCCGGTCGGCGCTTCCAGCAATTACGCCAAGATCGCCTATTCCAGTCCCGCTTTGTTCGGAGCGCAAATCGCTTTGTCCTTCACGCCATCGGAAGGAAAGCGGCTGCCCTTTCTGAATGCGGGCCCGCATGTGCCGGGACGCCAGGTGGAATTCTGGGAGGCGGCGCTGCGCTATGAAACCGACTTGGATACAAAGTGGGGGGCCGTGTCGCTGGCGGCCTATGGCGCGGTGTCGGAAAGCCGCGCCGAACACAAGCGGCCCGGACAGGAAGGCATCAGCGACCTGGGCGCGGGACTCAAGGCCGATTACCCGCTGGATGAAGAAAACAGCGTGTCGTTGGGCGGCGCCTATCGCCAAAGCAATGCCTATGGCTTTGACATCAACCAGACCTGGCTTGCTGGCACCACGCGGGTGGGCCATGTCTCGGCAGCGGTGACCCACAATTCCTGGATGGCGGGTTTGGAGTACGGGACCGGCACCGCCGATGCGGTGTCGAATTTGCCAAGGCTGGGCCTCAATGGCCTGGAAGCCTCGATCGGCTACAAGCTCAGCGACAGTATCCATGTCAGTTCGGGCTGGCAGCATCTCAGCTATTCGCGGGGCACGGGCTCGTTCTTCAATGGCGCGCGCCAGCTCAAGATGGACGCGGTCTATCTGCACCTGACTCTCAATACTTCAGACGAATAGGCTTATGGCCGCAATACCGCTGAAGGCGGGCGCCAGCAACGCCGCGTTGCGACCATTGATGCCGCCCAGCGCATAAACCGGCACAGGCGCTTGCGTGGCGATGAATGCGGCTCGCACTGGCGTCAGGGGGCGTGCCTGGTTGTGACTGGAGGTGGCGAAGACGGGCGAAAGAAACACCGCATCCAGCATGCCCGCACCCATCAAGGCGCGCAGCGAATGGGCGGACGAGGTGATGATCCAATCGGGAAAGCGGGCGCGCCAGTGCGAGGCTTCCCGCATCCGCCTTTCCGGCAGATGCAGGCCGGCCGCGCCCAACTGGGCCGCCAAGTTCGGATCATCGGCTATTAAAAGCCGCGCCAGGCCTTTCAACTGATCCGCCAGATGCCGCCGCCTTGCCGCGTCGCGCGCGCGCACCACCACCACGCTGCCATAGGGCAGACGGCGCGCCGCACGGGCCCAATCGGCCGCGCGGTCGTCGGTCATCATCACCAGCGGCATGTCGTCGTTGAGACACGCCTGACGCCTTGCTAGGTTCGCGGTCATGACAATTTCACAGAATCTCGCCGATATTCTGGCCCGCATCGATGCCGCGCGAAAGGCCGCCATCAAACCCGCGCCGCATACCAGCCTGATCGCGGTGTCAAAAACCGCGACGCAGGAAGCCATCCGCGACGCCGCCGCCGCCGGCCAGCGTCTGTTTGGCGAAAACCGGGTGCAGGAGGCCCAAGCGAAATTCCCAGTTCTGAAAAGCGAATATCCTGACCTGGAACTGCATCTGATCGGTCCGCTACAGACCAACAAGGTCAAGGATGCGGTGGCATTGTATGACGTGATCCAGACCTTGGACCGGACAAAGCTGGCGGATGCGCTGGCGGCGGAGCGGGAAAGGTCGGGCCACTGCCCACGCCTGTTCCTGCAGGTCAATACCGGCGAGGAACCGCAAAAGGCGGGCGTTAGCCCTCGCGAAGCCGCGTCGCTGATCGCCCATGCACGCAAGTTGAGTCTGCCGCTGGAAGGGCTGATGTGCATCCCTCCGGCTGAAGATGATGCCGCGCCCCACTTCGGCTTTCTGGCCAAGCTGGCGCGCGACCACGGCCTTTCTCAGCTCAGCATGGGCATGAGCGAGGACTTCGAACTGGCGGTGAAATTCGGGGCGACGCATGTGCGGGTCGGGACCGCGATATTCGGCGCCCGCGCGTCTCATTCGATTACAACTTGATCACCCAGCTGAAGCTGCTCGAGCGCTGCCAGCAGATCGTCATTGGCCAGCGCCACACAACCCTGGGTCGGTGAATAATCCGGCTTCGCCAGATGCAGAAATATCGCGCTTCCTTTGCCGGGCACGACCGGATCGTCATTGTAACCCAGCACCGCGACCAGATTGTAGAGGTGATCATCTCGCCACATATGCTCGGCACTGGCCGGATAGGGCAGTTTCACCAGCCGGTTGTAATTGGGATCATCGGGCGCATCGCACCAACCGTCATCCGGTGCGATCTTGCGCAGCGGCAAGGTGGTGCGCGGCGCGGGAACGCGGTCGGCACGATAAAATATTTCCCGCACCGGAAAGCGTCCGCGCGGAGTGATGCCGTCGCCCTCGCCGCCCTTGAGGGCGATGCCGGCGGGGCCGATGGCGGCGCGCTTCTTCCCGGCGCCCCAGTCCAGCCATGCGCCATCGGGCGCCGACGCGACAATCAAATCCATAAGGAGCTTATAACGTCAGTGGACGCTTGCGAGAACTGGTAGCGGCGCCATAATGCCCATCGAACGGCGATAGGCGTAAAGCGCCCGGCTGGCCGTGTCGCTGTTCACGCCTTTGGCGGCCAGAGAATTTGACAAAGCTGTGCTGGCCGCCACGTCAAATCCATTCGGTACCTGCGTGTTGGCGGCCACAACCGTCGAGGCCGGCAAGGCGGGAAGATCGGCGGATGGCAGAGAGACGTCGGTGGTGATGGTGGGCAGGGCGACCTTGACGCTGGCAACCCTGGTCCGCGTATCGCTCTTGAACAACGCGAGCGCCGTGTCTTCGAAGCTTCTTCCGGTCAGGCCTTCGAATGCAACGTCGGCGATGGAGGAGACCGCGCCCCACAATCCGCCATAGAGCGTATCGCCGGCGATCCTTTCCACCGGATCCAGATGCTCGCCGGTAATGGCGCGATAGATGGTGCCGATGACGGGCAAGTGCTGCAGTGGATTGACCACATTCAAGAGATGGTGAAAGAAGCCTTCGTGCGGCTGTGCGGGCGTGTCTGCCGTGGTGGTGTTTGAATTGGCGGGGGCAGATTGCGCCAAAACTGAGGCAGACCGGACTCCGGCGGCACCCGGAGAGGTCACCATGGCGTGGTATTCGGCGCTGTAGACGCTCATCCCTGGGCCGAAGCAAGCCCCGCGCCACATCATCGCGGCAAGTTTTTCGCGCTATTGCTGGAATTTCATCTTCGGTTGGATAGTGGGCTGAAGAGGCCACCCGGCAAGATTTGCCGCAGGTGCGCGGGACGCGCTAGTCTCGCCTCACCCCAAATCACCACGCGAACATGCCGACCCGAATTCTCCTGGCCGAAAGTGACGACGTGCTGCGCGCCAGCCTGGCCGAGCAGCTCGAGCGCGAAGGCTATGAAGTGATAGCGGCGAAAGACGGCGACGGCGCACAGCTTTGCGCACGTGAACAATTAAGCTTCGCCATTGTCGGCTTTGTGGACGCTGAGCAGATCGCCGCCCGCCTGCGCGGGCAAGGACTGGGCTGTCCGATCCTGCTTTTGATCGAGGATGAGGCCTCGTCCACCTTTGAAAGTCTGACGCGGCCGTTCCGATTTTCCGCCCTGCTGGCGCGGCTGCACGCGCTCAACAATCACCATGCGCCGGGCGACGACGCGGCGGTCCGCATCGGGCCTTACACCTTTCATCCCTCCGCCAAACTGTTGCAGGCCGATGGCCGCAAGGTGCGGCTGACCGAAAAGGAAACCAATATCCTCAAATTCCTGCATGCCAGCGCCGGAACCGTGCCGCGCGACATTCTCCTGCATGAAGTGTGGGGTTACAGCCCGGCGGTGGCCACCCATACGCTGGAAACCCACATTTACCGGCTGCGCAAGAAGATCGAGCAGGACCCCGCCAAGGCGCAGATCCTGCTGACCGAGGGTGGCGGCTATCGTTTAAGTGCATAGGGCCGGGGTCCCTCCGGCGCAGTGCTACAGCCTAGTCCCGACGTGCTCTTAGCGCCGATGATTCGTTAACGGACGAATCACCCCATTAAGAATTTGTTTAACGCCCGTTAACCACGCCGCCCTAGAACAGCGACATGGCCAAAAAGCCTGCCAAGCCCGTTAATATTCCGCGCAGGGCGCAAGGCGCGGGCCGCGCTTCGCCCCCGTCGCCGCCCAAGCGCAAGCCCCGCGCCACCTGGCCTTACGTGCTGGTGATGCTGGGCGCTTGGGGCATAATCTTCGGAACGATTTTTTTCTCCCACTTCCTGTCCAACCTGCCCGATGTCCGCAACCTGATCATCAATGGGCGCTCACAGGACGTCACCATCCTGGATGACCGCGGCCGCCTGATCGCGCGACGCGGACTCACACAAGGCCAGATGGTCCGTGTGGAAGACCTGCCGGACTATGTGCCCAACGCCTTCATCGCCATCGAGGACCGCCGCTTCCGTTCACATCTCGGCGTCGATCCCGTCGGTTTGGCGCGGGCGGCGTTCCAGAACATGATGAGCGGCCATGTGGTCCAGGGCGGCTCGACCATCACCCAGCAGCTGGCCAAGAATCTTTTCCTGAGTCCTGGCCGCACCTTCGACCGCAAGATGCAGGAAGCCATGCTGGCCCTGTATCTGGAGCGGCGCTACTCCAAGAACCAGATCCTGACCCTGTATCTCAACCGCGTCTATTTCGGCGCAGGGGTTTACGGCATCGAAGCGGCCTCGGAAAAATTCTTCGGCAAGCATGCCAGCGAGCTGGGCCTCACCGAAGCGGCCATCATTGCCGGCAGCGTCAAGGCGCCGGCTCGCTACAATCCCTTCTCCGACACCGATGCGGGGCTGGCGCGCGCGCAAGTGGTGCTGCGCGCCATGCAGAGCGCGGGCTTTATCGACGCAAACACGCGGGCGCTCGCGGAAGC
>DATHLY010000295.1:0-6385 GCA_035487655.1 Rhizomicrobium sp.
CATCGGCTACGGCGCGCGCGATCTCGCCATTGCCCAGCATGCCGATCTTGATGGCATCGGCGCCAATATCACCCAAGGCTGTTTCAATTTGCGCCCGCACCACATTCGCCGGCAGCGGGTGAACTTGGGTGACGCCCTTGGTGTCCTGGACCGTAATGGCGGTGATCGCCGTCTGGGCATAGACACCCAATGCCTGGGCCGTCTTCAGGTCAGCCTGAACTCCGGCCCCGCCGGAGGAGTCGGACCCGGCGATGACCAGGAGGCGGCTTATCATTCCCTCTTGGCCACTAAGCGGCGACCTCTTCGATCGCCGAAGCGATCTGACGCACCACGGCGCGTACGACCTTCTCGTCCTCGCCTTCCGCCATGACGCGGATCAGGGGCTCGGTGCCGGACTTGCGCACCAGGATGCGCCCCGAAGCACCCAGCTTGGCATTGGCGGATTCGATGCTGGACTTGACCCGGTCATCGTCCAAAGGTGAGCCCTTCTTATAGCGCACATTCTCCAGCACCTGGGGCAGCGGCTCGAACAGATGGGCGGCCTGAGACGAGGGCTTTCCTTCTTGCGCCAGAACGGCCAGCACCTGCAGCGCCGCCACCAGACCGTCGCCCGTGGTGGCGAAATCCGACAGAATGATATGGCCCGACTGTTCGCCGCCGACATTGAAGCCGCCCTTGGCCATCTCCTCCAGCACATAGCGGTCGCCCACAGGCGAGCGCGCCAGGCTTAAGCCCAGCGTCTTGAGATAGCGGTCCAGCCCCGCATTGGACATCACCGTGCCGACCACACCGCCGCCCTTGAGATCGCCGCTTTTCGACCAGCTCTTGGCGATCAAAGCCAGAACCTGATCGCCGTCGATGATCTGGCCTTTTTCATCGGCCATCACCACCCGGTCGGCGTCGCCATCCAGCGCGATACCGAAATCGGCGCGCACCTCGCGGACCCTGTTGCACATTGCCTGCGGCGCGGTCGAGCCGCAATCCAGATTGATATTGGTGCCGTCCGGCGTCACGCCCAAGGTCACAATGTCGGCGCCCAGTTCCCACAACACTTCCGGCGCCACCTTGTAGGCGGCGCCATGGGCGCAATCGATCACGATGCGCAGACCTTCCAGCCGCAGGTTGCGCGGAAAAGTGCGCTTGGCGAATTCGATATAGCGCGCCTGGCTGTCATCGATGCGCTTGGCGCGGCCGATCTGAGCGGAGGGCGCAAGCCCCTGCTCAAGGCCCACGGCCATCAAGGCCTCGATCTCGGTTTCCACCTCGTCCGACAGTTTCTGTCCATCGGGGCCGAAGAATTTGATGCCATTGTCCTCGAAGGGATTGTGAGAGGCCGTAATCATCACCCCCAGGTCGGCACGCAGCGAACGGGTCAGCATTGCGACGGCCGGAGTGGGCAGCGGGCCGAATTGGAAGACATCCATGCCCACGGCGGTGAAGCCGGATACCAATGCGCTTTCGATCATGTAACCGGACAGTCGGGTGTCCTTGCCGATCACCACCCGGTGGCGATGGTCGCCATGGGTAAAGATGCGTCCGGCCGCCATGCCCGCCTTCAGCGCCACCTCGGGGGTGAGCTTGGCGGTGTTGGTGCGGCCTCTGATGCCGTCAGTCCCGAAATATTTGCGAGTCATGCGAGATGTCCTGGACTGGTGTCGTGGTTTCGAAGTTCGCCTGGATCTCTATATCGATGTTATTGCGAATTTCGAAATCTGGACACGAGCGCGTGTTTTACCACAAACTGGTTGCCACAGGTTAATCGGGCTCCGCGACGGTTAATACGGCTTTCCTATATTTTTCAGGACCTTAAGTCCATCCCGCAGCGCATCTGGCGTGTGCGTCCGAATCATCTCCGCACCCTGCGCCTCGGCAATAAGCTCGGCCGCCAGGCTTGCCGCCCCCGCTTGCAGCGCTGTTCGGTTGACCAATGTGCGCAGGAAGCCCTTGCGGGAGACCGAGACCAATAGCGGCAGGCCATAGCGGGCCTTCAGCTCCGGCAGCCGGCGCAAGAGAATCCAGGAATTCTCCGGATCCGTGCCCAGAAACTGGCCCATGCCGGGGTCCAGAATCAGTCGGTCGCGCGCGATGCCTGCTTGCGTCAGCGCCTGAATGCGGGCGTCAAAGAAGGCGATGACGCGGTCGAAGATTTCAGTGGAAGGCACGTCAGTGCGGACCGCAACGCCGCGCTCCTGCACCATATGCATGACAATCAGCTTGGCCCGCGACCTCGCCAGCTCCGGATAAAGAGCGGCATCGGGAAAACCGTGAATGTCGTTCAGATAATCGACTTGGCGCGTCAGGGCCCAGCGCTGCACCTCGGGCGCAAAACTGTCGATGGAGAGCGAAAGACCCTTCGCCTGCAACCCGGGCACTACGGCCTCAAGCCGCGCAATCTCGACTTCCGGCGCCACCGCCTGGGCATCCGGATGCGACGAGGCCGCGCCGATATCGATGATGTCGGCGCCGCTCTGGGCCATGGCCTGGGCATGGAAGATCGCCGCCCCCGGCTCCAGATACTTGCCGCCGTCGGAAAAGGAATCCGAGGTGATGTTGAGGATGCCGAGGATTTTCATGCGCCTAACGGAATCTTGCGCTGGATGGCCGGGTCAATCCCGGTCGTGACATAAGGATTGATTGCAAACTTAGCGCGCAGGATTTTGCGGCGTGAGCAGGAGCGCCGAGCGATGTGTACAAGAAGTACATGAGCGAAGGCGCGACGAACTCACGACGCAAAAGACAAGCGCTTATCTTGGCTGTGGCTCTGGCGTGATAATTGGTCCAGGCGCAGCAGGCCGCGGCTTGCCCGCCACCGGCACCGAAGTGCCCTCGCCACGGGACGGCATCACCGGGTCCTCGTACGGCGTACGCACCGGCGGAATGCCCTTGAGCAGCGCGATAATCTCGTCGCCGGTCAGGGTCTCATATTCCAGCAGCCCGCGCGCCAGCACATTCAGATCGCTCTGGCGGTCGGTGAGGATCTGCTTGGCCCTGGCATAGCATTCGTCAATGATGCGGTGGATTTCCGCGTCGATCTTCTGGGCCGTGGCTTCCGAAACATTCTGGGTGCGCGACACGCTGTGGCCCAGGAAGACTTCTTCCTGGTTCTCGGCATAGGCGATGGGACCCAGACTGTCGGACATGCCAAAACGGGTCACCATGGCGCGCGCCATCCGGGTGGCCTGCTCGATATCGCTCTGTGCCCCGGTGGTCACCTTCTCATGACCAAACACCAACTCCTCGGCGATGCGGCCGCCAAAGGCCACGCACAGGTCCGCCAGCATCTTCTGGCGGGTGAGCGACAGCTGATCGCGTTCCGGCAGGCGCATCACCATGCCCAGCGCGCGGCCACGCGGAATGATGGTGGCCTTGTGGATGGGATCGGAGCCGATGACATTCAACGCCACGACGGCATGGCCGCCTTCATGATAGGCGGTGAGTTTCTTTTCTTCGTCGCTCATCGCCATGGAGCGCCGCTCGGCGCCCATCATCACCTTGTCCTTGGCGTCTTCCAGCTCGCTCATGGTGACCACGCGCTTGCCGCGGCGGGCCGCCAGCAGCGCGCCTTCGTTCACCAGATTGGCGAGGTCGGCTCCCGAAAAACCAGGCGTGCCGCGCGCGATGGTGCGCGGATCGACATCGGGCGCCAGCGGAACCTTGCGCAAATGCACACGCAGGATCTTCTCGCGGCCCGCGAGGTCGGGATTGGGCACCACCACATGGCGGTCGAAACGGCCGGGGCGCAGCAGCGCCGGGTCCAGCACGTCGGGACGATTGGTGGCGGCGATCAGGATCACGCTTTCATTGGCCTCGAAGCCGTCCATCTCCACCAGCAACTGGTTGAGGGTCTGCTCGCGCTCGTCATTACCGCCGCCCAGGCCCGCACCACGATGGCGGCCGACCGCGTCGATTTCGTCAATGAAGACGATGCAGGGCGAATTCTTCTTGGCCTGTTCGAACATGTCGCGCACGCGGCTTGCGCCCACGCCCACGAACATTTCGACAAAGTCCGAACCCGAAATGGTGAAGAAGGGCACATTGGCTTCGCCCGCGATGGCGCGCGCCAGCAAGGTTTTGCCGGTGCCCGGCGGGCCGACCAACAGCACACCCTTGGGAATGCGGCCGCCCAGGCGTTGAAACTTCTGCGGATCGCGCAGGAAGTCGACAATCTCCTTCAGGTCGTCCTTGGCCTCGTCGACGCCGGCGACGTCTTCAAAGGTGACGCGGCCCTGGCGCTCGGTCAGAAGCTTGGCGCGCGATTTGCCGAAGCCCATCGCCTTGCCCCCGCCCGATTGCATCTGGCGCAGGAAGAACACCCAGACGCCGAAGATCAGCAGCATGGGGAACCAGTTGATGAAGATGGCCAGCAGCGAAGGCATCCCGTCATCGGCCGGCGACACCGCGGTGTCGACATTGTGCTGTTTCAGCGTCGGCCACAGGGTGTTGTCATTGTTGGGCACGGTGGTGGTAAAGGGCTGGCCATTGGTCAGTTCACCTTTCACAGCGTCGCCCTGAAAGGTCACTTTGCGTACCTGGTTCTGGATCACCAGCTCGTTGAATTTGGAATAGGTCAGCGCGGACGCTGCGGTATGCGAGCCGGTCCCCTGGAAGAGATTGAACAGGAACACCAGCAAGAGCGCTATGACGATCCAAAGCGCGAGATTTCTCAAATTATTCAAGGGCTGTCCTTTTTCGACCGGCGGGGCAACTCAACGCGGCCACCCCAAAGCATACAGACACTTAGATAGGATGGTTTTAGCTTATTGCGAGCCATCAAAACGTTAAGAGTTTTAAGCCGCTACCGCAACATAAAGGCCGGTGTCGCTACCCCCTGGGACCGGTGGAACTCCTGGTTTTCCTTGGACTTTCCGGCAAAATGGCCAGGGAAAAAGGTGCAAAATCTTTCGCCCTGTTGCCCAAAGGACGGATCTGGCAGCCATGCAAAGTGGCGCCGCCGCGCAACTCTTTGCCGGCGATCCGGTCGAAAAGCCGTTCCAGGGATTCGAATCGCGGCCGGTAAGCTTCGCCTCCGACGGCCATCAGGACCGAGGCCAGCGCTCTCAATCCCACCTCGCGCGGCGCCGATGCCAGCGCGGCTTCATCCAACAGAATGCCGCCCTCCTCCCCTGTTCGCGCGACGCGTGCCAGGACAGCCGCTGTCACCACATCCAGACTCTCGCGGGCCCGCGCCAGATGTGCGGCAGCGGCGGCGATGCGCGATGCCGTCAGGCCTGCTTGTGCCAGCGCGTCGCGCGCTTGGCGCAGCTTCACCCGGTCGAAGGACAAATCCTCATTCATGGGATCGTCCAACCATGGCTGGTCCTTGGCCTTGAGATAGGCGCGCAAGGACTCGCGCCCGAGTCCCAGCAAGGGCCGCACCAGCACAAGCCCGACAAAGTCCGCAATCGGCCATGGCGCGCGCGGCTGCATGCCGGCAAGACCGTCCAAGCCGCTGCCGCGTGCCAGTCTCAGCAAGAAGGTCTCGGCCTGATCGTCCCGATTATGGCCGACGAACAAGGTGCCGATCTTGTGCTTGACCAGGAAGGCGCCCATCAGCCGGTAACGCGCTACCCGCGCCGCCGCCTCGATGCCGGATTTGGGCTTTTTGCCGCGCCAGGTCAGCACTTCCGTTGCAAGGCCCAAGCGCTTGGCCCAAGCCACCACTTTCTTTGTATCATTGGCCGAGGATTGGCGCAGCCCGTGATCGACCGTCAGCACAAGGGGAGGAGAAAGCCCCTGCTTGCGGGCAAAATCGTCGACCAGGTGCATCAGCGCCAGCGAATCGCCGCCGCCCGACACCGCCACCGCCCAGCGTTGGGCAGGATCCGGCGCGGCATGGCCTGCCATGGCGCGCGCAAAGACCGCCTCGATCCCTTCGGCTGCGGACCCTTTACTTGCTGCAGGCCGTCTTGCGGAGACTCGCGGCGCTGGCGAGGGTTTGCGGCGGGGCGTTCGGATATTTCGTTTTGATGAGGCCAAGCGTGGTGCAGCCTTCCGATTTTTGACCCATGGACATGAAGGACTGGGCCAGCTTCAGCATAGCGTCGGGTGCGCGGGTCGACTTGGGGTATTTCTTGATGACTTCGGCAAAGGCGCGCGCCGCCGGCGCATAGTCTTGGCGAATGAAGCTGATATTGCCCACCCAATAGATGGCCTGCGGCGCCAGATCCGTGTCACCGGGATTGGCATCGGCATAGGCGCGGAAGGCCGCGGCGGCTTCGGAATATTGCGCCTTGCCCATCAGGTTCATCGCCTGGTCATATTGCGCGCTGCCCCCGCCCTGAGGTTGCGGTTGCGGTGGCGGCGGACCCGCCGATGCGACGGCCGGGCCGGACCCCATCGGCAGAGTGCCCAACACGCCTGGCGGACGGCCCCGCACAGCCGAGCC
>DATHLY010000296.1:0-3316 GCA_035487655.1 Rhizomicrobium sp.
TCCAAGATGAGCTATTGGGCGCGCACCGTCATCGTGCCGCTGTTGGTGCTGGCGGCGATGCAACCCATTGCGCGCAATCCGCGCGACGTGCATGTCGAGGAATTGTTTGTGCCCGGCGTGCCGGCGGCCTCGCCCCGCGCGCCGCATCAAAGCGCCGGCTGGTCGGCTTTCTTCGCCGTTCTGGATAAGCTGCTGAAGGCCGTGCCCTGGCCAAAGGGCTTGCGGGCGCTGGCGATCGAAGAATGCCGGCGCTGGACGACAGAGCGGTTGAATGGGGAAGACGGGCTGGGTGCGATCTATCCCGCCATGGCCAACAGCGTGATGATGTATGACGTGCTGGGCTATGCGCCCGATCATCCCGATCGCGCCATTGCGCGCAAATCGGTCGAGAATCTTTTGGTGATCAAGGAGCACGAAGCCTATTGCCAGCCCTGCGTCTCCCCGGTGTGGGATACCGCCCTGGTGGCGCATGCCCTGATGGAAATCAGGGACGAGAAGGCGAACGCTGCGGCGGTGCGCGGGCTGGAATGGTTGAAGCCGTTGCAAGTGCTGGATGTCGCCGGCGACTGGGCGGAAGAAAGGCCCGATGTGCCGCCCGGCGGTTGGGCCTTCCAGTACCGCAATGATCACTATCCCGACCTGGACGACACCGCCGTGGTGGTGATGGCTTTTGATCGCGCCCGTCATTCGGGCCTGGCGGAACGCCAATATGACGACGCCATCCTGCGCGGCGCGATGTGGGTGGGCGGCTTGCAGAGCCGGAATGGCGGCTGGGGCGCCTTCGACGCCGACAACAGCTATTATTATCTCAACAACATTCCCTTCGCCGATCACGGCGCCTTGTTGGATCCGCCCACCGAAGATGTGTCGGGCCGCTGCATTGGCATGTTCGCCCAATTGGGCGTGGCCAAGGACGATCCGCGGCTGAAGGCGGGGATTGATTATCTGATCCGGGTTCAGCGCGACGACGGCAGCTGGTGGGGCCGCTGGGGCGTCAATTACGTCTATGGCACCTGGTCGGCGCTGGCCGGGCTGAATGGCGCGGGGCTTGGCGCCGACCATCCGACCATGAAGCGCGGCGCCGACTGGTTGGTGGATATCCAAAATTCCGACGGCGGCTGGGGCGAGAATTGTGACAGCTATAAGCTGGATTACAAAGGCTACGAGCCCGCGCCTTCCACCGCCTCACAGACCGCCTGGGCGCTGTTGGGATTGATGGCGGCGGGCCAGGTGGATCATCCGGCGGTGGCACGCGGCATCAATTATTTGAGGGCAACGCAACAGGCGGATGGGCTGTGGACCCAGCCGCACTATACCGGCGGCGGTTTTCCGCGCGTGTTCTATCTGAACTATCACGGCTATCCCAAATTCTTCCCGCTCTGGGCTTTGGCGCGCTACCGCAACCTCAAAAGCGGCAATTCGCAGCGGGTGGAATACGGGCTGTGACCATCATCGCCGTCACCGGCCTGGCCAAGGAAGCCAAGATCGCCGGCATCGCCGGGGTGGTGGCGGTGGCAGGCGGCGGCGATGGCGACGGCCTGGCGGCAAAGCTCAATGCCCTGCACGGCGACATCCGGGGCGTGATCTCCATCGGCCTGGCGGGCGCCTTGTCGCCACTGCTCAAGGTCGGTCATGTGGTGATTGCCGACCAAATCATCACTGGCGCGGAGAAATGGGATTGTGACAGCGGCTGGCGAGTGCGCCTTGCATCACGCTTGCCCTATGCGCACCAGGGCTCTCTGTTCGGCAGTGATGTGATCATCGAAAAGCCGGAAACCAAATCCGGCCTGCACCAAGCCACCGGCGCGATGGCCGTGGACATGGAAAGCCAGGTCGCAGCCCGCTTCGCGGCAAGCCGCAAGTTGCCGCTGGCGGGATTGCGGGTCATTAGTGACGACGCCAGCCATGTGCTGCCGCCGGCAGCCCTGGTGGCGATGAAGCCGGACGGCGGCATCGCCCTGGGCCGGGTGCTGTTTTCGCTGTTGAAAAAGCCCGCGCAGGTATCGGCGCTGGTTCACACCGCGCGGACCTCGAACAAGGCCTTCGCCGAATTACTCCGCTGCCGCGATCTCTGTGGTGTCGGATTTTCCGGTGCGGATCTCTGACATCTTCTTCTCGACATGGCGCGAGAAGACATATTCCGCGGGCCGCTGCTTTGAGAGATCGATGTCCGGCGCCATCGGGCCGTCGGTCTTCACCCCGCGCAGCAAAAGCGGCAGGTTCTTCCAGGGATGCTTGATGGCATCGGTGGCGGCGGTACCTTCGAAGCCGCAATGCACCATGCAATTGGCGCACTTCTCATACTTGCCGACGCCGTATTTTTCCCACTCCGTGCCTTCCATCAGCTCGGTGAAGGTCTTGGCATAGCCTTCGCCCAGCAAGTAACAGGGCTTCTGCCAGCCGAACACGGTGAGCAGCGGCATGGACCAGGGCGTGCATTCATAGGTCTGGTTGCCGGCCAAAAAGTCCATGAACAAGACGGAGTTGGTGAATTCCCAATTCTTGCCGCCATTGCCGCGCGACAGGATCTCGCGGAACATTTTCTTGGTGCGTTCGCGGTTCAAGAAGTGCTGCTGGTCGGGCGCGCGCTCATAGGCATAGCCGGGCGACACGGTGATGCCGTCCACGCCCATCACCATCATCTCGTCGAAGAATTTTGCGGTGCGTTCCGGGTCGGCGCCGTCAAACAGGGTGCAGTTGATCTGGGTGCGGAAGCCGCGCGCCTTGGCGAGCTTGATGGCGGCCACGGCCTTTTCATAGGTGCCGTCCAGGCATACCGACTTGTCGTGCGCCGCCTTGTCGCCATCCAGATGGATGGACCAGGTGAAGTTGGGATGCGGCTTGTACTTGTCGATCTTCTTGGCCAAGAGCAGCGCGTTGGTGCACAGGATCACGAACTTGTCGCGTTCGATGAAGCCTTCCACGATCTTGGGCATGTCGCGGTGGAGCAAGGGCTCGCCGCCGGCGATGGAGACGGCGGGCGCGCCGCATTCATCGATGGCGTCCATGCATTGCTGGACCGACAAACGCTGATTTAGAATCTCATCGGGATAGTCGATCTTGCCGCAGCCGGCGCAAGCCAAGTTGCAACGGAATAGGGGCTCCAGCATCAGCACCAGCGGATACTTGCCGCCAGAGAGGTGCTTCTTCATCACATAGGCGCCGATCTTGGCGGCCTGACGCAGCGGCAAACCCATGGACTTTAGACCCTCAATTCGGCGGGAAGGCGGAACTCGATATGTTCCTTCTTGCCGTCCATTTGTTCCACTTCCACTTCCTCGATCGCGCCCAGCGCCGCGATCACATGCTTGACCAG
>DATHLY010000297.1:0-8317 GCA_035487655.1 Rhizomicrobium sp.
GTGCGCTTGCTAAATCGCTTCAGGCGGGCGTCGGCGATTTGGAATAGGCGCCCCCAATCTGGCCACCTGCCGTCGCGATCCCGGATTGCTGGAAAGCCCTCTCGTTGCGGAAAAGCCATCCACAGCCCCTAGATGTGGCGGCTTTACCGCGCCCCCAATCCGGCTAGCATCCCGCCCATGAAAAAGAACCCCTTCCACCCCGGTCCCCTGGAGGACCTTTCGCAAGAGGCGCTCGCCGCGCTTCGCCGCATCAAAGAGGGCGAGAGCATCGCGACCCGCCAATATCTTGAGTTGGAAATCGACGAATTGATCCGGCGGGGATTGGGCGGCTGGATGCTCACCGACGTCGGCCACTACCGGCTCGAACGCGGGCGGTGATCGCGCTTAAAAGATCATCCGTGGACTGAATAGCTGTGGGCAGGCATTCGCGCTGCCGTTACTTCCCCTCTCCCCTTGTGGGAGAGGAAACGCGTTCACGCCGCCTCGCGCGCCTGCTGACGCAGGGGCAAGACGATGGTGATGGTGGTGCCGTCCTGTTCGCGGCTTTCCACCCGCATGGTCCCGCCATGTTCGCCCACCAGCGCCTTGACCACCGACAGTCCAAGCCCGGTGCCTTCGCGCGCCAGCATGGGATTGTTGCTGGCCTGCTCAAAGGGTTGGCCGATGCGCGCCAGCACCTGGGCAGGAATGCCGATGCCCTCGTCCCGGACCAAGAGCTCCACCGTATCGGCATGAGGGATGAGCGAAACGGCGACGCGGCCGCCGGGCCGTGAAAATTTCACCGCGTTGGACAGGAGATTGATCAGGATCTGCTTGCAGGCGCGCAGGTCGGCGGTCACATGCAAGGCGTCCTTCGGCAGCGCAGGGGCAAGGGCGATCTGGCGCTCCCTGGCGCGGGTCTCCACCAGCCGCACGCAATCCTCCACGCAGGCTTTCAGGTCGACGTCGCGGAAATCGGGTTGAAACCGCCCGGCCTCGATCTTGGCCAGGTCCAAAATGTCGGAGACCAGGCTCAAGAGATGGCTGCCGGATTCATGGATGAGCTGCGCATATTCCTGATAGCGCGCCGACATGGGACCAAAGGCCTTGTGCATCATCAGTTCGGAAAAACCGATCACCGCATTCAACGGCGTGCGCAGCTCATGGCTCATATTGGCCAGGAATTCCGACTTGACCTTGCTGGCGGCCTCTGCGGTCTCCTTGGCGGCCTGGTTCTTCAGCAATTCGCTCTCCAGCCGCTGGCGGTCGGCGGCGACCTTGCGGAAGGTCTTGAGCGCCAGCGCGAACTGGCCGATTTCGTCGCCGCGCGCGCTGAGCGCCAAGACCTGCTCGATGCCGTCATCCCGGTTGGACGTGATGGCGTGCGTGATCTGCTTCAAGGGGCGGATGATGCGCATGAGAACCAGGAAGCCAGCCAGGATCGCAAGCGCGATGCACACGCCCATATAGATCAGCGCCATGGTCAAATCCTGGCGGGCGCGTCCCAGATTAATCACGGCGCGGGCCTCGGCCGCGTTCAGGCCCGCCCGCGACACCTGCATCAGACTGTTCAGCGCCGGGTTGGAGAGCTTGAGCCATTCCGGCCCGGTAAGACCCACAGGTTCGCCTTTGTCGAGCTTATCCAACACATCATGGCGCAACTTGGCATAGCTGCCGAAATAGACCCTGTCGGCCTCGGCAATGGCGCCGCTCAACTCGGCCGGCATCTCGATATCCTGCTGGGGTCGCGCAAGCGAGCCCCACGGTGCCTCGATGCGGCCTTCCACACGGGCAATCTCCTCGCGCTCCTGGGATGAAAGCCTGTGCGGCCAGACGATGAGGTCGGCATAGGTCCGGCGCTCAGTGCCGGCCTCGGCCCGGATGCGCCAGGCGATGTCGCTGATGCGCATCATCTCGCTCATATAGGGGCCCATGCTGGCGATCTGGCGCGACAAGATCGCAGCCTGCTCGTCCACCAGGTCGAGCATGGCATAGACCGAGGATGAGGGATCATGGATCAGGTTCAGCGGCCGCTGGTCGCGCGAGCTTTGCGATGCCTTGATCACCGCCGTAAAAATGCTGCGGTCGAAATCCCGCGCCGCGCGCAGGAAGCGGGTCCCCAGTTCCGGCGGCATCTTCTGGTTATGGCTCTGCGCGATTTCGCGTTCGACATAATCGATCGCCGCCAGTGTGCGCCTGTGTAGCCCCTGGAGTTTTTCCAATGTGGCAGGGCTGGCAATCACGGGATCGCGGATGGTGGTGTCGATCACGCCCAATTCGACGCGCAGCGCCTCGCGCACCAGGACGATGTCGCGGGACACCCGCGCGCTGGACATGATGAGCACGCTGTCGCGCTCGCGTTTCCACGCGCTCATGGCGGAAACGGTGATCGCTGTCACCATCACCACCACCAGCGTGCCGATCACGATCGACAGCAAGGTCGAAACGGAAAATGTCCGCCGCACCACACCCAAACCCATGTTCCCCAACGAAAAGCCTAGGATGGGAGGAATGGCAAAACCCTTAAGGATTGTGACAAAAGCCTCTCAGCCCAGACCCAAAGGAAAGGACGGCAGGTTGTCCTCGCCCGAGAACCACAACCGGCTGACCGCCTGTCCCGTACCAAAGCGAACGCCACAGGCCAGTGCCGTGGCCACCAGTTCCGGTGTGTCCAGCCCTTCGACGAAGATGAAGCCTCCCGCAAAGGCATGGACCAGCCTTTTCATGAAAATCGCCGCCAGCCCCGCGTCGTAATTGTGCGGCAGCCCAAAGCCCAGCCCCGCCGCGCCCAACCGTATGTCCACCTCGCCGGGGACGGCCTGGAGATTCCGGAAATGCACCGTGAAGCGCACATGAGGAACGGTGAGCATGGCGATGACCTCGGCCACCTTGCTGAGCGGCGTGCCCTGAGGCACGTCCTCGATCTTGAGCAGCAGGGGACATTCAGGCGGGATCTTGAGCGATTTGAGCGCGGTGATGTAGCGGATGCGGTTGTGAAAGCCCATCAGGCTCTCAAAGCTCACCGCCGCACCCAGAGCGCAGACTTTGCCCGCCTGATGCAGGCGATGCGCATAGGCATGCGCCGTCATCAACAAGGTGATCTCCGCATCCCCCACCTTGGCCGGCAAGGATGCGAGAAGGTGGCGGGTGTAGCTCATCCTGGGCACCGCGCCGCGGGAATAAAGCGATGCGTAAAGGCAGGACGACTTTGCCTTCCCCAACTCCCAAACCGGAAAAAACCCGATCTCAAGCCCCAGCGCCTGCATGCCGTGACGCGCCTTGCGGATTGTATCCACCGGTACCCAGTCGATATCGTCGGCGCCCGGCGTGACACGGGTGACGCGCGGAGGCTTTCGCGTGGGATCGCTCTTCACCACGATTTCGCGCCCATTCAACTCCAGATGAGCGGCGATATCCTTGCCGTCCCGGAATTGCTGATTCAGGATCTCTTCGGCGAACTGGCCCACCAGCGCCCGCACCACCACGCTGGCGCCAAATGCCCTGTCGGTGCCGCCGAACAATTTCTCGCAGACCTTTTGCGCCACCGCGGTGCAGGCGACGGTCGCCTCATGAAAGGTGAGGCCGTGAAAGGTCACGACATAGGAAAGCTCGTCGACCAGCACGAAATGGTCGCGTGGGCCTTGGGCGTCACGCAGCGCGGTCTCGAAGAGCCTGTGCACAAGGCCCGACAGTTTGGGCCATTTCTCGCCCAACCGTTCCTTGATCGGGACAAGGTTCAGCACATGCAGCTTGGCTGCCGCAGTCTGAGCGTTGATGATTTCCAGAACGCTGGCCGGGCTGGACATGTCACGACAATGCGCCGGAATGGGTTAACCCTCTGTTAGAGGATTCGTACACGGTCATGGTTCCCGGCAATGGGAAATGGTCCTTTCCCGCCATGGGCGGCGAACGCCTCTCCATTCTCCCCTTGTGGGAGAGGAAGAACCGCGAGCATGGCAGGACAATGCAAATTAAAGGCGGCGCACGCCGGTCGGGCCTCACTCCCCTGAACCTGCCCGTCCGCCTTTGGCGGACTGCTCCTTATTGTTGCCAAGCGCCCGGAATTGTTCCCTTATGGGGCCCATGACAGGGGTGTCGGACGAACGGGCGATCTGGCTGGGGCGGTATGTGTTGCCGCACGAACCTCAGCTGCGCGTCTGGCTCAAGCGCCGCAACTTGGGCGGGCTGGAAATCGACGACGTCGTCCAGGAGACCTATACCCGCCTGTTCCAGGCTGAGAGCATCGCCCACATCCATGACGCCCGGAACTATACCTTCCAGGTCGCCGGTTCTGTGGTGATCGATCACCTGCGGCGCATGAAGGTCGTGCCCATCACCTCGGTGCCGGGCCTAGACTATCTGGAGGTGGGGAGCGAGGCCCCCTCGCCCGAGCGCCAGGTGATCGACCGCGACGAACTCATCCGGCTGGCTGGGATGATCGCGCGCCTGCCGGGCAAGGTCCGCGATGTCTTTACCCTGCGACGGGTTTACGGCCTTTCCCAGCGGGAGGTCGCGGCCAAGCTGGGCCTTGCCGAAAGCACGGTGGAAAAGCACATGGCGCGGGGATTCCTGATCTTGTCCGAACTCTACGGCCATGGCGGAAATGCGACGTCCCAACCGTCTAGGTCGGGCAAACCCTCCAATCAGACGAAAATGGAACGCTAAGGCGGATGGCTCCCAAGACCTCCCACAGGTCCGCACAGCAGATCGACACCGAGGCGGCGGAATGGGCCGCCCGGATGGACCGCGGCCCACTGCAGCCGGAACAGGAAAAGCTGTTCCAGGCCTGGCTGGACGAGGACCGCAGGTGCATGGGCGCCTATGGCCGCATGCGGGCGATCGCGCTGACCAGCGAGAGGGCGCGCGCGCTCGGTCCCGACTTCAACCCCGCCGCTTTCACGCCTCCCGCCATTTTCCCCCGCCGCCGAGTGCTGCAATGGGGTGGCGCTGTCGCCGCAACCTTATTGTTCGGAGTAGGCGGCGCCTTTGAAATGCTGCGCTATCGCGGCCGCTTCGCAACCGGCAAAGGCGAAACCAAAGTGGTGGCGCTGAAGGATGGTTCGGTCGTCACCCTCAACACCGCCTCCGAGATTCAAGTGAATTACGGTGAGGCAATGCGCAGCGTCGAACTTGTGCAGGGCGAGGCGCTGTTCGACGTCGCCAAGGACAAGACCCGTCCCTTTGTGGTGACGGCGGGCGATACGAACGTGCGCGCCGTCGGCACCAGCTTTACAGTGCGCCGGCTGGAGGCAGCGCCCGTCCAGGTGCTGGTGCGCGAAGGCGTTGTGGAAGTGTTCAAGCCTGCCACGAATGCGGCGCCGGTGCGGGTATCTGCCAACAGCATGGCGGAAGCGCCGCTGGACAATGAGGCGGCGATCGCGGCCCGACCTGTTCCGCCCGTGCAGCTGCATCGCCAGCTGGCCTGGCAGACTGGCCAAATCGCTTTCGAAGGCGAGACGCTGGCGCAGGCCGCGGCCGAATTCGCCCGCTACAGCGACACCAAGATCGTCATCGACGATCCCGCGCTCGCCAGGGAAGAAATCGCCGGCCTGTTCAAGGCCACCGATCCTGTGGGCTTTGCCCAGACCATCGCCATCAGCCTGAACGCCCATGCCAGCATCGGGGAAGGAGAGGTGCGCCTCGCGCGTTGACCGCCGCGAACTGGTGGAACCTAAGATATCAGGGACGGGCTTGCACCGCAGGATCAACCTGCTTAGGCCTTGAGCCACAGGAGCCTTCAGCCAGGAAGGCCAAAGATAAATAAGATGCTTCAGGGGGATCATGGCATCGAAACGCAAGGACTGGCTTGCCTATGGCGTCGCCCTTGCGGCCTTGCCCGCAAACCCCGCTCTTGCCGAGCCGCGCAGCATCGATATCCCGTCCGAGGAAGCGGCGAAATCCATTCCCGAATTCGCCCGCCAGGAAAACATCCAGATCATCGCGCCCGTCAGCCAGTTGCACGGTATCAAGACCCAGGCCGTGTCGGGCCGCATGGAATTGGATGAGGCGCTGAGGACCTTGCTGGTCGGCACCGGACTGGAAGTGGCCAGCAATGACGGCATAACCATTGTCTTGCGCCGCGCAGCAGAGGCCCTGCCCGTCACCGACGACAGCGAAGCGGCTGCGATAGGGATATCGCCGTCGGAATCCATCATCGTCACCGGCAGCCGCGTCATTTCTGACGCCGGCAATTCGCCCACACCGGTGACCATCGTCTCGACAAAGCAATTGCGCAACACCACGCCGAGTAATCTTGCCGACGGCTTGAACAAGCTCCCGATCTTCCAGGGTTCGCAGTCCATCGGCCGCCCCGGCGATGGCAGCCAGAATTACGCCAGCAATGTGCTGAACCTGCGCAATTTCGGCACCCAGCGCACGCTGGTGCTGCTGGACGGCCACCGCGCCCCGCCGTCCAACTCCGACGGCACGGTGGACATCGATACCCTCCCCCAGATGCTGGTTTCGCGGATCGATATCGTGACCGGCGGCGCGTCGGCCGTCTATGGCTCCGATGCGGTGACCGGTGTGGTGAACTTCGTCCTGGACAAGAAGTTCACCGGCCTGAAGGCCGACATCAATGCCGGCATCTCCACTTATGGCGACGCCATGAGCACCAATCTCGGCGTGGCGGCGGGCACCGGCCTGTTCGGGGGCCGCGGCCATTTCGAAGCCGCGCTGGAATACCGTCACCGCGATCCCGTCAACCAGTCCGCCAGGCCCTATGGTCCAGCGTCCAACTTCGGGGCGCTGGCGGGCACTGGCACTGCTGCCAATCCCTTCAACATCATCCTCAATGGGCGGCGGCCCAATTCCAGCTTCGGCGGTGTCATCCAGGGCTGCATACCGGCCTGCCCGCTGGCGACCGGCACGCAGTTTGCCGCCAACGGCGTGTTGGTCCCCTTCTATCCCGGCATTCCTGGCGCGACAGATGCCAACGGCAATCGCACGGCCGGCACCAGCAACTTGAACTCGGGCGGCGACGGCGCTTACAGCCCCTATGGCCAGGTGTTCAACGGCTATCACCAGGCCTCGCTGTTCAGCCGCTTCAGCTATGGCCTGGCCGATAACGTGACCCTCTATCTCCAGGGCCAGGGCTCGGAAGCCTACAGCTTTGGCTGGTACTTCCCGCAGAAAATCCAGCCAGGCGCTGGCCAGGCTGATTTGTTCTACAAGAACAACGCGTTCCTGACGCCCGCGGTGCAGGCGCAGTTGGGCAGTAACGGCACCAATCCGCTCCAGAATGCCGCCGCCAGTCCGCCGGTGCAGCCTTCCAACACCTTCCAGCTGGGCGAGTTCCTCACGGGCCTGGGCCAGACCGAGACCAACGCCACGGGCAGCGTCAACCGCATGCTGAGCGTCCAGGCCGGATTGGACGGCACCATCATGAATGGCCGCTTCGCCTGGAGCCTCTTCTACACCCATGCAGAGAACCGCCTGGCGGTCGATCTGATCAACAACCAGAACCTTCAGCGCATGTATGCGGCCGAGGATGCGGTGCTGACGTCCAACGGCAACGTGGCCTGCTACGCCGCAACCCAGGCGGTAACGGCGACCCAATATGCCAACTGCGTGCCGTTCAATCCTTTCGGCCCCACCGCCGCGAGTTGGGACGCTTTCCACTATGTCTTCCAGACGACGGATTTCCACCAGACCAATACCCTGGATGACATGGGTGGCAGCATCGCGGGCAAGGTGCTGGATGAGTGGGCGGGGCCCATCACCGCGGCGTTGTCGGCGGAAATGCGCTTCAACGCCTATGACGTCAGCTCCAATGTGCCGAGCAGCACCTTCGTGGACTGCACGGGCCTGCGGCTCTGCAGCTTATTGCTGCCGAGTTACTCCCAGTCGGTGCTGCAGCCGGTCCATGCCAGCCAGAATGTGTGGGAAGTGGCGCTGGAAAGCGAAGTGCCGGTGCTCAAGGATTTGCCGCTGGTCCAATCGTTCAACCTCAATCTGGCGGGCCGCTACACGGATTATTCGGTGTCGGGCTCGGTCCAGACCTGGAAGATCGGCTTCAACTGGAATGTCGTCGACAGCTTGCGTTTCCGCGGCACCACCTCGATCGACATTCGCGCGCCCACCCTGGACGACCTGTTCCGTCCGGCGACGATCCTCGAAAACGTCTTTACCGACCTCCATGTCGATTTGCCGGACGGCACTCACTATGCCGGCACGACCGCCTTCAGCTCCCAGGGCAATCCCAATCTGGTGCCGGAAGTTGCGCGCACCTTTACGGTGGGCGCGGTGTGGACGCCGGGCTTTGTTCCCGGCCTGACCATGTCGCTGGACTATTACCGCATGCACCTGGCCAACGCGATCGGGTCCATCGCGCCCAGCA
>DATHLY010000298.1:0-2464 GCA_035487655.1 Rhizomicrobium sp.
TCTCCTGCGCGGGGAGAGGAACGTAATCGTCCTCCTCCGCAATGTGCAGCATCAGCGGATGTTTGATGTGGACGGCCTCGCCCAGCCTTTCGTGGATATTGAGGCCGTAATAGCCGACCGAAGCGTCGGAATCGGTTCGGGTGGCGGTGAGATAGGCAAGCTGGCCTCCCAGGCAATAGCCCACGGCGCCGACTTTGCCATTGACGCCGGGCATGGCGCGCAAGGCGTCGATGCTGGCCTGGATGTCCGCAATGCCTTTGTCGAGATCGAACTGTTTCATCAGGCCGAAGGCCTGTTGCCATTCGCCGTCCGTCTGGTCGGTCAATTGCACGCCCGGCTGAATCCGCCAGAACAGGTCCGGCGCCAAGGCAAAGAAGCCCCGCGCCGCCAAACCGTCGGCGATGTCGCGCATCACCTTGTTGATCCCGAAAATCTCCTGGATGACGACAATACCGGGACCATGGCCCGCGCCGGGGCTGGCCAGATAACCGCCGAAACTGCCGTCTTTGCCCCTGATGGTTATTTCATGTCCGGTCATGAAAGCTCCTTTCGCTCAGGGCAGCGCGTCTTGGTCGAGACCATTCTCCCCCTCTGTGCGAAGCGCGTGGAGGGGAAGATACCCGTAGCACGCCCTGGAGGCGGGAACAGCGATAGGTCCGGTGGACCTTTCGCCCCGCCGACCGCGTGCCAAGGGGAGAGGGGTAATCAATTACCCCTTTGCGGCGGTAAAGTCAGCGTCTGGCTCAACGTCACCGCGCTGGTGATGGGCGAGGAACAGGCGTTGCGCTGGCAGATATAGGCGGTGGGCTGGCCGTTCTGCATCTCCTGGCCGCGCGCGGGATGGCCTTCGGGGAGCGCCTGGCCCGACTCCACCACCACCAGCAGCCGGTTGGGCAGCGCCTTGCCCCACACGGCATGGATGAGTTCCTGGGTGCGGGCATTGCCCCGCGCGCCCATGACCACGATCTGCAGCCCGCTGGCGAAATATTCAAAGCCGTTGAGCAGCTCGCCGCAGGCGATGAAATTGCGGTTGATCTCGGCCGCGAAGGCGCCGATCAGCGCCTGGGCGCGGCCGCCATATTCGCCGCTGCCGGTGATCAGCGCCAGCCGCGTCAGAACCGTGATCATGGTGCCGTTGGTGGAAGGCGTCGGCGGGTCATAAATCATCCGTAAGCGGATGATGAGCGGATCGGCGCCGTCGCGGACATAATTGTATCCGCCTTGCGCTTCGTTCCAGAATTGGCTGTTGAGCATGCCGGTCCAGGCTTTGGCGTCATCGAGGAAGCGCTGTTCCCCGGTGACCTCCCAGAGCTGGAGCGCGGCCCGCGCCATCTGGGCATAATCGTCGGAAAAGCCCGGCTCGCCCCGCTGATTGTCGGCCCAGGAGTGATAGAGCGTTTCGCCCTCGCCCGAGACCTTCCGCACATAATCGTAAGCGGCGGCGGCGGCTTGAACCCAATCGGGGCGTTCGAACACAACGCCGGCCTGGGCCAGGGCGCGGATCGCCAGCCCATTCCAGTCGGTGAGAATCTTGTCTTCGCGCTGCGGCCGCACGCGCTTGCCCCTGGCCGCCAGCAACAAGCCGCGCTGCTTGGCGAGCAAGGCTTCGTCGGCGTCGGTCAATCCGGCGATCTGGACGTTGCGGCGCAGGATGTTCTTGCCCATCACGCTGCCGTCGCGGGTCACGCCATAGACCTGTTTGAAGCGCGCCGAGAACGTACCGGCCAGCGCGGCATCCACTTCCGCTTCGCTCCAGAGATAATATTTGCCTTCCTCGCCTTCGGAATCCGCGTCCAGCCCGGCGGCGAACGCGTCGCCCAGCTTCATTTCGCGCAGCATCCAGTCCACGGTTTCGGCGACGCGCTGGCGGCATAGTTCGTTGCGATTGAATTGCCACACGCCGGTCAGCAGGTCGATCATCTGGGCGCTGTCGAACAGCATCTTCTCGAAATGGGGGAACTGCCAGCGCTCGTCATTGGTGTAGCGGAAGAAGCCGCCGCCGATATGGTCGTAGAGGCCGGCCGTCAGGGCGTTGTCCAGGGTGGTGGTGAAGAGTTGCAGGAATTGCTGCGCCCCGCTGCGCAGGAAGGCGCGCCACAGCACTTCCATCAGCGTGGCCTGGGGAAACTTCATCGGCCCGATCAAGCCGCCCATGAAAATGTCGAAGCGCTGTCCGACCCGCAGGGCCGCCATGTCCAAGGTGATGGATTCGACAGGCCCGCGCATCTCGCGGTTGTTGTTGCTTTCCATCTGCTGGAGGATGGCATTGCTGTTCTGGGCCACCTGATCGGGGCGTTCGCGATACAGCGCGGCCAGGTCGGTCAGAACCTTCTTGAAAGCGGGCTGACCAAGCCGTTCTTCGCGGGGCAGGAAGCCCACGGCGAAAAAGGGTACCCCCTTGGGAGTCAGGAAGCAGTTGAGCGGCCAGCCGCCATTGTGCCCCATCACCTGCGCCGCGTTCTGG
>DATHLY010000299.1:0-2667 GCA_035487655.1 Rhizomicrobium sp.
TTCATGCAGGAGGTGGTGGGCCGGCTGTTCCGCGAATTCGCCGTGACCTTGGCGGTCACCATCCTGATTTCGGCAGTGGTGTCGCTGACCTTGGTGCCCATGCTCTGCGCCAAGCTTCTTCGCAGCCATGCCGAAGAAGAAAAGCGCGAAAGCCGCATCCAGCGCACCATCGAGGGCTATTACCATCGCCTGGTGGGCGAATATGACCGGCTGCTGATCTGGGTGCTGAAACACCAGAGAATGACCCTGCTGGTGGCGGTGGGAACCCTGGTCCTGACCGTCCTTATGTACATTGCCATCCCCAAGGGCTTTTTCCCCTTGCAAGATACCGGCTTCATCCAGGCCATCACGGAAGCCGGCCCAACGGTCTCATTCGAGGCCATGTCCCAGCGCCAGCAGCAACTGGCCGCCAAAATTCTGCAGGACCCCGACGTCGCCAGCCTGTCCTCCTTCATCGGGGTGGATGGCACCAACAACACGCTGAACAGCGGGCGATTCCTGATCAATCTCAAGCCCAAGAACCAGCGTGACGGCGTCGCGACCGTGATGGACCGCTTGGCCGAGGATGCCCATAGCGTGCCGGGCATCACCTTTTATCTTCAGCCGGTGCAGGACCTGACCATCGATTCGGTGGTTTCCCGCGCCCAGTACCAATTCGTGCTGCAGGCGGCCACCTCGGTCGGGCTCAATCAGTATGTGCCCAAACTCCTGGCCGAGCTGAGAAAGACAAAGGCGATCCGCAATGTCTCCACCTCGTTTCTGGACCAAGGCCTGTCGGCCTATCTCAATGTGGATCGCGATACCGCGGCGCGCTTTGGCGTGACGTCCGCGACGATCGACAATGCGCTGTATGACAGTTTCGGCCAGCGCATCATCTCCAACATCTTCACCCAATCCAACCAATATCGCGTGATCCTCGAGGCCGACCCGACGCTGCAGAATTCGGTGGTCTCGCTGAATGACATCTACATGCCGACCGCCGGTGGCGGGCAGGTGCCGCTTTCGGCCATCGGCAAGGTGGAGCAGCGGCCCGCGCCGCTACAGGTGGACCACCTGTCCCAGTTCCCATCCGCCACCTTCTCGTTCGACGTTTCGCCGGGCTATTCGCTGGGCGCAGCGGTGAATGCGATCCAGGCTGCCGAAGCCACTGCCGGCCCGCCGCCCGGCATCACCACTCAGTTCGAAGGCTCGGCGCTGGCCTTCCAGTCGGCGCTGGCCAATGAGGTGATGTTGATCATCGCCGCCATCGTCACCGTCTATATCGTGCTGGGCGTGCTGTATGAGAGCTTCATCCACCCCGTGACCATCCTGTCCACCTTGCCGTCGGCGGGCGTGGGCGCGCTGCTGGCGCTGATCGTCACTGGCCACGACCTCAACATCGTCTCGATCATCGGCATCATTCTTCTGATCGGCATCGTCAAGAAGAACGCCATCATGATGATCGACTTCGCGCTCGAGGCCGAACGCAACGAGGGCAAATCGCCGGAGGAGGCGATCCACCAGGCGGCGCTGCTGCGCTTCCGTCCCATCCTGATGACCACGGTGGCCGCCTTGTTCGGCGCCCTGCCGCTGATGCTGGGTACTGGCATGGGCTCGGAGCTGCGCCATCCCCTGGGCATCTCCATCGTGGGCGGGCTTTTGGTCAGCCAGCTGCTGACGCTCTTCACCACGCCTGTGATCTACATCTATTTCGACAAAGCCGGCCGCGATATACGCGAATGGCGCGAGCGCCGCCGCGCCAGCCATGCCGGACCCGAACCGGAGCCCGCGGAATGAGCTTTTCCCAGCTCTTCATCCACCGCCGGATCGCCACGACCTTGCTGGCGATGGGGTTGGGGCTGGCGGGGCTGGTGGCCTATTTCCTGTTGCCGGTTTCGCCTTATCCCAACATCGACATCCCCACCATCGCGGTGAGCGCCAATATGCCGGGCGCCAGTCCCGAAACCATGGCGTCCAGCGTTGCGACGGTGCTCGAACGGCACCTAGGCACGATCGCCGGCATCACCCAGATGACCTCGCGCAGCAATATCAACAACGCCCAGATCGTGCTGCAATTCGACATCAGCCGCGATATCGACGGGGCGGCGCGCGACGTACAGGCGGCGATAAACGCTGCGCGGGCCGATCTTCCCGCGGCCCTGCGCTCCAATCCCACCTACCGCAAGTTCAACCCGGCGGACCAGCCGGTGATGATCCTGGCGCTGACATCCAAGACGCTCTCGCCCGGCCAGATCTATGACCAGGCCTCCAACATCATCCAGCAGAAGCTGTCGCAGATTTCCGGCGTGGGCGATGTCTCGCTCAATGGGGCTTCGCTGCCCGCCATCCGCATCGAGCTCAATCCACGTGCCCTATTCAAATACGGCATCGGGCTGGAGGATGTGCGCGCCGCGGTTGGCGCCGCCAATGCCAACAGTCCCAAAGGCGACATCCAGCAAAAGGGACAGACGTTCCAAGTTTATTCCAATGACAATGCCAGCCTGGCGAAGGACTACAAGACCCTGATCGTCGCCTATCGCAACAATGCGGCGGTGCGGCTTGAGGATGTCGCCGATGTTTCCGACGGCGTCGAGAATATCCGCAACATGGGCATCGCCAATGGCCAGCCCGCGGTTCTGGTCAATGTCACCAAGCAACCGGGCGCCAATGTGATCAACGTGGTGGACA
>DATHLY010000300.1:0-2407 GCA_035487655.1 Rhizomicrobium sp.
ATCCGCCATTTCCGCCCCGAGATCGAAAAGCGGATCGCCGAATTCTCAAAATTGGCGGCGGAGTAAGCCATGCCCACCCGCAAGCTGATCATCGACGGCAAGGAAATCGAGGCGGATGACTCGATAACGCTGCTGCAGGCCTGCGAGCAGGCCGGCGCGGAGATTCCGCGCTTCTGCTATCACGAGCGGCTGTCGGTGGCCGGCAACTGCCGCATGTGCCTGGTGGAATGGGTGGGTGCTCCCAAGCCGCAGGCATCCTGCGCGCTGCAGGTGCGCGACATCATGCCGAACAAGGACGGCACCCCGGCCAAGATCAACACCACCTCGCCTTATGCCCGCAAGGCGCGGGAGGGGGTGATGGAATTTCTTCTCATCAACCATCCGCTGGACTGCCCGATCTGCGACCAGGGCGGGGAATGCGATCTGCAGGACCAGGCGATGGGCTATGGCCGTGCCGCCTTCCACCGCTTCAACGAGAACAAGCGCGCCGTCGAAGACAAGTATATGGGCCCACTGGTCAAGACCATCATGACCCGCTGCATCCAATGCACCCGCTGCGTGCGCTTCGCCACAGAAGTGGCGGGCGTGCCCGACCTGGGCGCAACGGGGCGCGGCGAGGACATGGAGATTACCACCTATCTTGAGAAGGCCTTCGCGTCGGAACTGTCGGGCAATGTGGTGGACCTGTGCCCGGTGGGCGCGCTGACTTCCAAGCCTTACGCCTTCAATGCCCGGCCCTGGGAACTGCGCAAGACCGAAAGCGTGGACGTCATGGATGCGCAGGGCTGCAACATCCGCGTCGATACGCGCGGTTCGCAGGTGATGCGCGTGTTACCGCGCCTCAATGAAGAAGTGAACGAGGAATGGATTTCCGACAAGGCGCGCCATGCCTGTGACGGGCTGGGCCGCCAGCGCCTTGATCGTCCCTATATGCGCGTCAATGGCAAGCTCAAGCCCGCCACTTGGCAGGAAGCTTTTGCCGCCATTGCCGCGCGGGTGAAATCCACCATGCCGAACAAGATGGCGGCCATCGTCGGCGACTTGGCGGCGGCGGAAGAGATCAAGGCGCTCAAGGATCTGATGGGTGCGCTGCGTGTCACCAACTTGGATTGCCGCCAGGATGGGGCCAAGATCGGGCTGGGCGCTTCCGGAGAAAAACTGCCGCGCCAGACCTATCTGTTCAACTCCACCATCATGGGCGTGGAGGCGGCCGATGCCATCCTGTTGGTGGGCGCCAATCCGCGTTGGGAAGCGCCGGTGCTCAATGCCCGTATCCGCAAGGCCTGGCTGGCCAGCGGCGTCAAGATCGCCAGCATCGGCCCGGCGGTGGATCTGACCTATCCTGTGCAGCAACTCGGCACCGATATCACGGTGTTGGAACAGATCGCGCGCGGCAACCACGACGTCGCCAAGGTTCTGACCGACGCCAAGCGGCCGATGATCGTGCTGGGCTCCGGCGTCCTTACCCGCAAGGACGGCGCGGCGGTGCTCAATCTGGCGGCCAAGATCGCGGCCGATACCGGCATGATCGGCCCAGCCGGCAGCCATGCCGAAGGCGGCTGGAATGGGTTCAACATCCTCCACACCGCGGCTTCGCGGGTGGCGGCGTTGGACTTGGGCTTTTTGCCGGCCGGCGGCGCGCGCGATGTGGCGAAAATCGTCGATGGCGCCCAAAAGGGCGAGATCGACTTTATTTATCTGTTGGGCGCGGATGAGTTCGATGTCGCCCACCTCGGCCGTGCCTTTGTGGTCTATCAAGGCAGCCATGGCGATGCCGGCGCCCATCATGCCGATGTCATCCTGCCGGGTGCCGCCTATACCGAAAAAGACGGGCTGTATGTGAATTTCGAGGGCCGGGTGCAGCGCGGCCGCCGCGCCACCTTCCCGCCCGGGGAGGCCAAGGAAGATTGGGCCATCCTGCGCGCCTTGTCCGATGTGCTGGGCGTGAGGCTTCCCTATGACGACCGCGCGGCGCTGGTGGCGGCTATCGAGAAGGACCTTACGCACTTCGCCACTCTCCATGTCGCGCCGGTCCATACCGACACATCGGCGGCGACCTGGGAAGCCGTGGGTGATAGCGGCGTGCTGGATTCCGCGCCGGTGATCTACGCCATCACCGACTATTACCTGACCAACCAGATCGCGCGGGCCAGCGAGACCATGGCCAAGTGCAGCCAGGAGCTGGTGCATGGCGTAAACAAGATGGCGGCGGAATAAGATGGCGCTGATCCCGTTCCTGCAGGGTCACGGACTGCCCTATGGCTGGGCCTGGTTCCTCAGCCAATCGGTATTCATCCTGGTGATCTGCTTGGTCCTGATGCTGTCGGTCGCCGCCGTCATCCTGGCTGACCGCAAGATCTGGGCGGCGGTGCAGATGCGCCGCGGCCCCAATGTCGTGGGGCCTTTC
>DATHLY010000301.1:0-6533 GCA_035487655.1 Rhizomicrobium sp.
TGCGCTTTGGCGAAAATGACCTACTCTGCTACCGCGCCCATCAGCCGCCGGAGCTGGTGGCGCGCCAGAAGGCCGGCTGGGACCCTTTGTTGGACTGGGTGGCGCAAAAGCACGGCGCGCGAATGGCGATGGCAGAAGGGCTCAGCCATGTGGACCAGCCGCCCGAAGCATTGGCGGCCTTGCATCGCGCGCTGAATGAATTCGATGCCTTCACCCTGGGCGGCCTGCATGTCATTGCCTCCATCACCGGCAGCACAGTGCTGACCCTGGCGGTGGCGGACGGATTTATTTCCGGCGCGCGAGCCTTTGAACTTTCGCGGATCGACGAAACCTATCAGGCCGAGAAATGGGGCGAAGACGCCGAGGCTGCCAAGCGGACAGCAGCCCTGGCGCATGAGCTGGACAGGGCAGCCGAGCTGATCGGGCACATCCAATAATGCGGCGCAAAGTGCCGTTGCGCGCGAATCCCACATTGGAAAACCGATTATGGGCATGGCTGCGGGACCTGGAGGGTTACCGCTTCAGGCGCAGGTCGCCGTTCCGCGCCTTCACGATCGATTTTGTGGAGCATGACGCCGGACTGGTGATCTCGCTTGAGGACGACGAGCCTGGCCGGCGATCCAACCAAATGATGCGCGATCGGCTGCTCAGCGAGCTGGGTTATGTGATCCTGCGCCTGCGGCGACAGGACATCGAGCAGGATCTGCACGGCGCGGTCCAGCGCATCAAGGCGGTGCTGGAGGATTTGAGGTAAAGTCCGCAAGTTGATAGCGACAGCGTGCGAACGGGCCATCCAGATGACGCCTGTGCATTTGCCTTCAAATGGGCGCGAACCCAACTGGATGGCTCACACGGAGTCTACACTCCGGCCGCGCTTTGCGCGGACCGGGGTGGTGGGCCATGACAATTATTTTTTGCCGCAAGTCGAAGGAGTCAAATATCCTCAATCACCGGCCTTGCCGCCAGGCGCGCGACTTTTTGCGCGGCGTGCTCGATGTGATTCAACCGCCGTGCCAGCACGTCCATCGCCGCATTGCCGCGCAGTTGGGCAAAGCTGTCCCGCTGCGGCGGTTGGGTCACGGGATGATCGGTCCCGCTATCCGGCTTGAGCAATGCCACGACGCGTTCGCGCGTGGCCGCGATCGAGGCATCTGCCGCCGGTGCATCCAGATCGTGGTCGCGGAGCTTGACCAGCACGGGCATGGAGGAGAGGTCCGAGGCCAGCAGGTAGTTGGCGCCCAGCAATTCTCCCAAGGATGCGAGCGCGCGGCGGTTGGCATTGGGCTCATCGGTCAGGCGGCGGATGGCACCGGAAAGCTGCGCCACCGCATCCAGCGCCTTCTTGCGCGCCAGGCGGTAGCGTTGGCTCACGGGTGCACGGATCAGCGCGGCTTCGGCAAAGGCGGCGTCGGCCGCCAGCAGTCCCCGCACCGTGCGGGGCAGGTCGCTGCGCTCCCAATAGGGCAGAAGGTAACTGAACGCCCAGGACAGGCCAGAACCGATCAGCGTGTCGACGATGCGCTCGAAGAATTGCGGGTGCACCAGCGGATCCACGAAATGCAGAAGCAGCAGCGAGGAAACCGAGGCGCCGATGGCGGTGATGCGGTAGGCCACCTGGCCATAGGCATGGCTGGTGCCCACCGCCATCACGATCAGAAGCAACAGCGCCGGCGCGGGCAAAGTGATGATGAAGGTGACGGCCAGGGCGCAGCCGATCAGGGTACCGGTGACACGGTCCCAGCGGCGCTGACTGGTAACACTGTAGTTCGCACGCATGATCAGCGCGATGGTCAGAAGCACCCAATTGGCATGGGCAAAGCGGGGAAAAAGCAGGGTCAGTGCCAGGCCTGTCGTCATCGCCAGCGACAGGCGGATGGCGTAGCGCAGAGCCGGGGATCGCCACCGGAACTGATTGAGCAGAACGCCCAGGCCCCGCGGCGCGTCCTGGCGGAACAGATCCAGGTCCAGACTTTTGGCCAAATCGCTGGGCGGCGTGGCGTCGTCCAGAGCTATCGCCAAGGTGCCAACATAGGATTCCGCCAGTGCCAGCTTGTTGGCGGTCGCGGTCAACGCATGCACGACAGGATCCTCGGGTGCGGCTTGGTGCAGCTCCGCCACGGCTTCCTGCAGTTGACGGGCCGTCTCCGCAGCGTGCGTCGGCCCGACATGGCCGTGACGCGAGCGCAGCGCCAAGGTCAGCCGCTCCACCTCCTCAGACATTTGCAGGACGAAATTGTTCACCCGCCACATCACCTCGCGCTGGGGCGCGCCGCGCAGCGCCTCATAATCGGCATCCGACGACAAGACCGTCTCGAACGCATCCAATAGGGCGATCAGCGTGTCGATTCGCTTGAGCTGCATGCGGTGCCTGCGGCGCGCAAACAGGCTGTCGCGGGCGCTCTGCAGGCGGTCGGCCAGGGCGGCATGGGCATCGATCAGGGCGCGGAAGGCGCCTGGCCCTTCGGCGTCGGGATTGTAGAGCGCGGCCTTGGCGCGCAGATAGGCCGCGAAGGCATGCATCGCTTCCGCCAGCAGCAGTCGGCGGCCGCGGTCGTCGAACAGCCAGGCCATCGCCACGGCATAGACGGTGTAGACCAGGGCGCCGCACACCGTCAGCAGCAAATGATCGGCAGCGTCAGATGGCGCGCCAAAATGTTGGCCCATGGCAAAGACAAAGGCCAACACGCAGGTCATGGCCAGGCTCAGCACCCATTTGCCGTAAGCCGAGATCAATCCGGTCCAAAAGCCGACAAAAGCTGTGGCGGCGACAAACACCGCCACGGAGAAATGTGCGAAATCCGACAGGGCGGTGAAGAAGGCGGTGCTGAGAAAGGCAAAGCTCATGATCCAAATCTTCAGGCGCAGGGGATCGGTGCGGTCGCTGATGGAAACGCACACCGCACCGGTGGCGGCAGCGATGGCGGAGGTGAAGCCCAGAGCTGCACCGGTCACCAGGCCGGTAAGGCCGACGCCGATGGCGACGCTGAGCCCGTTCTCGATATGAGCGCGGAACACAACAAGAGATACGGCGCGGGGGAGGGGTGCCATCTTGTCTGGGGGGGTGAGCGGACTATGTTAGATCAGGAACCGGGTAATGGTGGCGGGAGATTTGCGTGAGTGATGATATTACGTCCCTGCGCGTGCATGTGCATGGCTTTGTCCAGGGCGTGGGATTCCGCGACTTTCTGGTGATGGCGGCTCAGCAATACAAGTTGGACGGGTGGGTGCGCAATCGCTCCGACGGCTCAGTGGAGGCGTTGGTGTCCGGCCCCACCAAGGCGGTGGAGAATTTCGTAGGCCAGGCCACCAAGGGACCGCGTGGGGCGCGTGTCACGGCGGTGGATTTGCACAATAGCGAGCCGCCCGCCGAAAAGGGCTTTATTTGCCGACCCTCGATATGAGGCGCAAAAGACTCGCGCCTGAATGACTTGCTAGGTGAGGCGCGGGCGTACCAGTTCGCGATACACCGACACGGCAAAGACCAAAAGGCTCAATACCGTGGCGATTTCGCCGGCAATGATGCCGGGAATGTATTTGGCGTCGTGGGCCGGCAGATAGAGTGCCAACGACGGGATCATGATCGCCACGCCAATGGCGGCCAGCGCGAAATTGGTCCAAGCCAGTTTCGGCTTCAGGCTGGCATGGGTGAGGGCATAAAAAGTGCCGTACAGCCCCATCGTCACCCAGCCCAACAGATTGAGATGGGCATGAGCCGGCATCATGGTGAAGTCCTCGGACTCACCCATATGCATGCCCCAAAGCATGCCCATGAACACGCAAGCGGCACCAAGCGCGAAGAAAGCAGCAGATACACGCGGCATGAATTCACCCCCCTTAATGTCGTGGTTTTGAAGTTCGCAGCATCATTGATATCAGGCTCCTGGGCGAACTATCCGAATATTTTCTTGAAACTCTTCTTCAGCGCGACGTCCACGTCGGCCATGGTTGCAGGAATACCCAGCTCGGCCAGACTCGTAACGCCATGGGCGCGTATGCCGCAGGGGACGATGCCCGAAAAATGCGTCAGGTCCGGCTCCACGTTCAACGCCACGCCGTGCAGGGTGACCCAGTGTTTGATGCGCACGCCCAAGGCGGCGATCTTGTCTTCCCGCGTGGCGCGTTGCACCCAGATGCCGACCCGGCCTTCCCGACGTTCGCCCTTGATGGTGAATTCCGCCAGCGTCTCGATCAGCCATTGCTCCAGGTCATGGATATAGGCGCGGACATCGGGTTTGCGGCTTTTCAAGTTCAGCATCACATAGCCCACGCGCTGGCCTGGACCGTGATAGGTGAATTGGCCCCCGCGGCCGGTGCGATAAACCGGAAAGCGCGCATCGATCAGGTCGGTGTCCTGGGCGCTGGTGCCTGCGGTGTAGATGGGGGGGTGCTCCAAGAGCCACACTTGCTCGCCCGCCGTGCCCTGGGCGATGGCCTGGGCTCTCGCTTCCATATCTGCCAGGGCATCAGGATAGGCGACGGGAGCGTCGCTGATCTTCCATTCCACGCGGTTTAGGACGGGCTGCTGTGTGAGGGGGGCGTCCAAATTAAGCCTTCCGAAACCATGTTCCGGCAGTCTGGCCGGTGCCTCCAACAATGTAAGGCGCACGCCCATGGCTTCCAACGTCGATAATGTCAAAGTCGAGATATCGGTTGTGCTGGGCCGCTCGGTGATCCCCATGCACCAGCTGCTGCGCATGGGCCGTGGCGCGGTGATCGAGCTGGACAGCCATCAGGACGATCCCGTGACCATTCTGGCCAATGACAAGCCTGTAGCCCGAGGCGAGATCCAGATTCAGGGCGACAAGATCGCTGTTTCGGTGGTGGATCTGCTGAAAAGCTATGAGTAAGACACAAAAATTACTGTAGATTTATTTATTCCCCACTCAATTCTTGCATTTTAGGTCTCACGGGCCTACCTCTCTAGCCTTGAGAGGGTCTGATGCTTCCCCTTGTCCTGAACCCGGTAAACATCAAGGTCGGCCTGGCCGGGCGAGGGCCGGAGCGCGAGCGCAGGACGGCCTTGCTGGCAGAGGCGGGGGTTGAGGCGCGCCTGCTGCCCGATAACGTTTCTGACGAAATTCTGGCCTCCCTGCAGCTTTTGTTCGTTGCCGGGCTGCCGGAAGGCGCAGCCCGCGATCTGGCGACTCGTGCCCGAGATCTGGGAGTCCTGGTCAATGTCGAGGATCGGCTGCCGCTCTGTGATTTCCATGTCCCGGCCATTGTCCGACGGGGCGAGCTGCTGCTGACCGCCTCAACCGGTGGCCAAGTGCCGGGCCTAGCACGCGCCCTGCGCGAAAGCCTGGCAGACCAGTTCGGTCCGGAATGGACTGAGCGCCTCAAAGATCTGGGCCAGGCCCGGGCGAAATGGCGGGCTGAGGGCCTGTCGCCCCGGGAGGTTTCCCGCCATGTGCGCGAACTGATTTCGCGGATGGGCTGGCTATGAGCCCCACGCCAATCAACAACGTGACCGTCATTGACGCCAAGCGCGGGGTTCGACCGCGCCCGTCCGCCGGAGACACGGAAGTGGCCGCGCGACTGGCCAGTTTGCAGGAGAAAGCCAAGGGACGTGACGCCCGCGGCATTCTGGAACTGGCGCTGATCGAGGAATTCGCCGGCAAGACCGCCCTGGTGTCGTCCTTCGGTGCGGAGTCGGTGGTGTTGTTGAAGCTGGTCGCCGACATCGATCCCAACACCCCGATCCTGTTCCTGAACACGGGCAAGCTGTTCGGCGAGACTTTGCGCTATCGCGACCGGCTGCAAGACGTGCTCGGATTGGGCGATGTGCGCTCGCTGGCCCCAAGTCAAGAAGAACGCCAGAATAAGGATCCGGAGGGCACGCTTTGGTCTCGTGACGTCGATGCCTGCTGCGATTTTCGCAAGACCATTCCCCTGAAGCGGGCGCTGGAGCCGTTCCAGGCCCAGATCACCGGGCGCAAGCGTTTCCAGACTCGCGAGCGCGCCGACATGCTGCCGGTGGAATATTTCGAAGACCGCTATCGCTTCAATCCGCTGTGGCAATGGGACCTGCACCAACTTGAATCGTATATCGAGCGCAACAATCTGCCGCGCCATCCCTTGGTCGAGGACGGCTATCCCTCCATCGGCTGCATGCCCTGCACCCGGCGGGTCCAGGCGGGCGAGGACTACCGCGCCGGCCGCTGGTCGGGCCTGGATAAGGATGAGTGCGGGATCCACCTGACCGACGGCGGCGGCATCTAGGGCGGGTGTGTTGGTCCCCGAGTGTTGTCGTGCCTTCGCCCATGGGCTCCTCCGCCCACATCGCTTGGCGCTTCTGCTCCGATGACCAAAATCCCTCGCCCCTAAGACAATTATCGGATGCTTGTAATGGCGGGGCCGTATTGCTAAACCCCCGGGCCTACCGGGATTTTTCCCTTTGGCGTGCGGTCATGGCGGAACGGTAGACGCGCTAGCTTGAGGTGCTAGTGGGGCAACCCGTGGAAGTTCGAGTCTTCTCGACCGCACCAATTTCCGCCGGCAGCGGCCCCAAATCAGCAGCAATTGCGCCCAGTGTG
>DATHLY010000302.1:0-5874 GCA_035487655.1 Rhizomicrobium sp.
CTTTTGATCCCGCCACCGGCATCTTCTGGGAGACTGAGCATGGCCCGGTCGGCGGCGATGAAGTAAACATCATCGAACCCGGCAAGAATTACGGCTGGGGCATCGCCACCTTGGGGCTGGAACCCGGCATCGGCCGGCTGCACGCCACGGGCGTCACCGATCCCATCACCTTTTACAATCCATCCATCGGACCGTCCGGCATCACTTTTTACACCGGCGACAAATTCCCCGGCTGGAAAGGCAATCTGTTCATCACCGGCATGGTGGGTCAGAAGCTGATCCGGATGGAGATCAAAGGCCGCCAGATCGTGAGTCAGGAAACGCTGATCCAGGATTATGGCCGCGTGCGTGACGTCAAAATGGGGCCGGATGGTTTGCTCTATGTGCTGCTGCAGAACATGAACGACGATCCCAAAGGCGGCTCCATCGTGCGGCTGGTGCCGAGCAACTAAGAACGCTCGGCTCTCGCACGTCGGGCTGGATCTGGGACGTGGTGGCGACGCCGGTTTAAAATGGCTTTGTCATCCCGGGTACGGCGCGAGCCGCGAAACGGCGGCAAGGTGCAGCAATCCGAGATCGCCAAAAGCAGTGGCCGCCCCGTTCTGGATGCGGAGGCGCTGTCCCTAATCCAGCGCGCGAAACCGCCGCCGGCCTTGCCGCCGGATTTTCCCACCCGTACCCGGGATGCCGTCGTGCCGATTGAATTTTCCTTGGCCGGCTAGGGCCTCGATTCACCGCCATGGGAGACCCCATGGGCATGGAGAAAGACGACAAATTCATCCCCTGTGCGACCGACCTGTTCCCCCGGGGGTGCGGCTCTAGACCGAAAAAGTAAGCGCAGGAACGACTTTGCGCCCGGGGGCTGGACTGTGATTAGATGTGCCCAGAGGCGGAAAAGACGCCCAAAGGGGACCATCAGAGAGGGACATTATGGAAAAGAATTCCAGGCGCGGTCTTTTGAAGAACAGCGCCACGGTGGCGGCCGCGGCTGCCGGCGCGACCTTGTTGGGCAAGGCCGCGGAAGCCCAGCCCAAGATGGAAAAACGCTCGCCCTATCCGGCCCCCAATCCGCCGCCGGCCACTCCACCGATGTTTTCTCGCGCGGTCGCCTACGGCAACATGCTGTTCCTGGCAGGCGTCGGCTATCACAAGCCCGGCACGATTGAGGATCACACCCGCGGCGTGCTGGAGGAGATCAAAAAGAATTTGGAGGATGCCGGTTCCTCGCTGCAAAAATGCGTCAAAGTCAGCGTTTTCCTTGCCGATCTAAAGGACTATGAACGGATGAACGCGGTCTATCGCAGCTTCGAATGGGGCTCGCCGCCGCCGGTGCGCACCACCACGGCCGCCGCGGGCGTTCCTGGTAATTCGCTGATTGAAATCGACGTCATCGCTTACATCTGAGGAACTTGAACATGTTCGGAAAATGGTCCCGGCGCAACCTTCTGCAATCTTCCGGCGCGGTGGCGGGTGCCGCCGCCATGACTCCGATGACGGCGGTTGCCGGCACGGGGCCGGCCGCGCACGATTCGGTGGTCCATACCGGAACGCCGGAAGACAATCTCTTCACCCGTGTCGGGGTGCGGCCGATCCTCAATGCGCGGGGCACCTACACCATCCTCAGCGGTTCGCGCTCGCTCCCGGAAGTCAAGCAGGCGATGTTCGAGGCCTCGCACTATTACGTGCAGATGGACGAGATGATGGAAGGTGTCGGCAAGGAACTGGCCCGGCTGAACGGTTGTGAATCGGCCATGGTCACCAATGGCTGTGAAGCGGCGATTATTTTGGCCACCATCGCCTGCGTCGCCGGCAGCAATATCGAGAAATGCCAGGCCCTGCCTTACGTCAAGGCCAAAGACCAGGTCATCATCCCCAAACATTCGCGCAATCCTTATGACGTTGGCGTCCGGGTGGTGGGGGCCGAGGTGATCGAGGTCGAGACCCCCGATCAGCTGCGGGCGAAAATCTCGCCGCGCACCGCCATGATCTATGTGACGTCCGACCCGCGCGAAGCCAAAAGCCCGCTTCCTATTCCCGCCATCATCGCCATCGCCAAGGAAAAGAATATTCCGGTATTCGTGGATGCGGCGGCGGAAGAACCGATGAGCCCCAATGTCTATATGAAGCAGGGCGCCAGTTTTGTCGGCTATTCAGGCGGCAAATGCCTGCGCGCGCCGCAATCCTCCGGCATGCTGCTGGGCAAGGCGGACCTGATAAGGGCGGCTTGGTTCCAGGCATCGCCGCATCACAATTACGGCCGCGCCCTCAAGTGCAGCAAGGAAGAGACCATGGGCCTGCTGGCGGCGGTGCGCCAGTGGTACAAGCGCGATCATGACGGCGAGCAGCGCATGTGGCGCGGCTGGATGCAGACCGTCGAAGCGCGGTTGAAGCCGATCAAGGGATTGCAGTTCGAATATCTGGAGCCGGAGGGGCTTTCCAACCGGGCGACGCGGCTGCGGATCCGCTGGGATGCGGCCCAAGTGGGCATCACCGGCACCGAATTGGAGAAGCGCCTCAACGATGGCACACCCCGCATCATGACCGAACCGGCATCCGGCCACCGGCCCGATGCGATGGCCAGCAGCATCACCCTGATGCCTTACATGATGGACAAAGGCGAGGACCGCATCCTGGCCGATGCGCTTTTCAAGATTCTGAGCAATCCCGGACATTATCCCAATCCGGCCGTGCCGGGCGGCGCGCCGGCGGCGATGGCCGGAACCTGGGCGGTCAGCATCCAGTATTCCTGCGGTATGGGCGAACAGCATTTCGCGTTGAAGCAGGACGGCAATGCCCTGACCGGCGACCACAAGGGCGAGATTTACAGCGGGTCGTTGCAAGGGTCGGTCCATGGCGATCAGGTCAAGCTGCAAAGCAATATGGTGGTGCCGGGAAATGGCATTCACTGGAGCTTTGAAGGCTCGGTCCGCGGCAACTCCATGTCCGGCAACGTCAATATGGGCGAATACGGTCCCGCCACCTGGACGGCGACCAAGGCATGAGCGGCACAACACTGAAGAAGCTGCTGGCCTGCGGCGTCGTGGTGCTGGCGGCAACCGGCGCGGCCGCGCAACCGCTGCCGGCTTACGACCTCTTGCTGCGCGGCGGCCATGTCGTCGACGACAAGAACCATCTCGACGCGGCGATGGACGTGGCCATCAAGGACGGCCGCATCGCTCGGGTTGCGCCCAGTATCAAGCCCACCGACGCCATCAAGACCATCGATGTGCGTGGGATGTATGTGACGCCGGGCCTGATTGATTTGCATACTCACAACTATACCGGCACCGGCGAACGCGATTCCTATGCCGGCGATCTCAGCGTCCGGCCGGACGGCTTCACGTTCCGTTCGGGAGTAACAACGGTCATCGACGCGGGTTGCGCCGGCTGGCGCAATTTCGAGGACTTCAAGGACCGCATCATCGACCGTTCCAAGACCCGCATCCTGGCGATGCTCAATATTGTGGGCGCGGGCATGCGGGGCGGCCGCTATGAACAGAACACGCTCGACATGGATGGCGAGGCCACAGCCAAAATGGCAGCGCGTTATCCCGGCCTGATCGTGGGCATCAAGACCGCGCACTTTAATGGTCCGGAATGGATTCCCGTGGAGCAGGCGGTGGTCGCCGGCACCAAGGCCAACATACCGGTGATGGTGGATTTCGGCGCCGACCGTCCCACGCGTCCGCTCTATGACCTGCTGACCAAGAAGCTTCGGCCCGGCGACATCTATACTCATATGTATTCCGGCCTGCGCCAGGAACAGGATCCGGTGACCAAGGGTCCCAGCAAGGGCTTCATCGAAGGCCGTGCCCGCGGCATCATTTTCGACACCGGCACCGGCGGCGGCAGCTTCAAATTCTCGCTTGCCGTGCCGATGATCAAGCAAGGCTTCAAGCCTGATTCCATTTCCACCGACCTGCATGTCGGCAGCATGAACGGCGCGACCAAGGATATCCTGAACGTGGCCAGCAAGTTCATGGCGATCGGATTGACCTTGCGGGAAGTCGTGGCGGACATGACCTCCCATCCGGCGCATGAGATCAAGCATGACGAATTGGGCAATCTGTCGGTCGGTTCCGTGGCCGATGTCGCGGTGCTGAGCCTTCAGAAGGGCAAGTTCGGCTTTACCGACATGGTCAATACTAGGGTGGACGGGACCCAGAAGCTGGTGGCGGAACTGACTATCAGGGGCGGCAAGATCGTCTATGACCTGAATGGGTTGGAATCCCTGGCTTGGGATGCGCCTCAGGGCGACATCAAGCTGGATTCACGCTGGACAAGTTGGCCCCGACCGATTCCCAGGTCCACCGACGGCGTCACGCTGCACTAGTCCAAAGCAGCGGCCAAAAAAGAAAACGGCGGGGACCGGCTTTCGCCTGTCCTCGCCGTTCTTTGTGATTTGCTTCTCTTTCGATCAGCTCTTCACAGAACCGATAATAACACAGCCGCGCTTTTGTTCCAGCGGTTCCGGATGGCTTCTCATTTGTGGCTGTGGATAATAGGCTTTGAATTGATACATGCAGTAGGGGCAGGTTGGTGGCTCTTCCCAAGATAAAGCAGGTTCGCGCGTTCGTAGTGCGTGGCGGTGGTGCCGATTACCACGACCAAGGCGGCGGCCACTGGATCGACGACCACATCGCGACCCCCATGTCCCGTTACCCCGAATACCGCCAGTCGCGACAAAGCTTCGGCATCAATGTGCTGGGAACCCTGGTGGTCGAGATCGAGGCGGAGAACGGTATCACCGGCTTTGCCGTAACCACCGGCGGTGAGCCCGCCTGCTATATCGTGGAAAAGCATCTGGCCCGCTTCCTGGAGGGGCGCGATCCGGCCCAGGTCGAGAAGATCTGGGACCAGATGTATTTCTCCACCCAGTATTACGGCCGCAAAGGCTTGGTGATCAATGCGATCTCCGGCGTCGACCTGGCCTTGTGGGACTTGTTGGGCCGGCTGCGGGGCGAGCCGGTGCACCAACTTCTGGGCGGGGCAGTGCGCGACGAACTGATTTTCTACGCCACTGGCGCGCGGCCCGATCTCGCCAAGAAGATGGGTTTTATCGGCGGCAAGATGCCCTTGCATCACGGCCCCGCCGAAGGCGAGGAGGGCCTGAACAAGGCGCTGGCCGAAATCGCCAGCATGCGCCAGCGCGTGGGTCCGGATTTCTGGCTGATGCTGGATTGCTGGATGGCGTTGGATTTGAACTATGCCACAAGACTGGCCAACAAGGCCTGGGAACAGTCGGGCCTGAAATGGATCGAGGAAGCACTTTCGCCCGATGACTATTGGGGCTATCGCGACCTGAAGCGGGCGGTGCCGCCTGGCATGTTGGTGACGACCGGCGAGCATGACGCCACCCGCTGGGGCTTTCGCATGCTGCTGGAGATGGATTGCTGCGACATCATCCAACCCGATGTCGGTTGGTGCGGCGGCGTCACCGAATTGATCAAGATCGCCAATCTGGCGGAAAGCCACGGCAAGTTGATGGTGCCGCACGGCTCATCGGTCTATTCGTATCATTTCGTGATCACACGCCATAACAGCCCCTTCGCGGAATTTCTGATGATGGCGCCTTTAGCCGACAAGGTGGTGCCGATGTTTTCGCCGCAATTGCTGGGCGAGCCGGTGCCGGAAAATGGCCGCATCAAGCTGTCCGCCTTGGACAGACCGGGCTTTGGCGTGGAGCTCAATCGCGAGATCAAGCTGCACCGGCCCTATCCCAGATAGTGTCGCGATGCTGGAAGGCGACTATGATTACATTGTGGTGGGCGCCGGCTCGGCCGGCTGCGTGGTGGCCAACCGCTTGTCGGCGGATCCCAATACGCGCGTGCTGCTGCTGGAAGCGGGGGGACAAGATGACTGGATCTGGTTCCA
>DATHLY010000303.1:0-4755 GCA_035487655.1 Rhizomicrobium sp.
AGGAAAAGCGGCCCTATATCCTGTTCGTGGCGTCGGGTGGGGCGCGCATGCAGGAGGGTATTCTGTCGCTGATGCAGATGCCGCGGGTAACGATCTGCGTGGACATGTTGCGCGAGGCAGGACTGCCTTATGTGGTGGTGCTGACCGATCCGACCTTCGGCGGCGTCACGGCGTCTTACGCCATGCTGGGCGACATCCAGATCGCCGAGCCTGGCGCTCAGATCGGCTTCACCGGCGCGCGCGTCATCGCTCAGACCATCCGGGAAAAGCTGCCCGAAGGCTTCCAGCGCTCGGAATATCTCTTGGAACACGGCATGCTGGACATGGTCACGCACAGGAAAGAGATGCGTGCAACACTGTCGCGGGTGCTGCATCTGTTGCTGAAGCAGGGCAAGCCGCGCAGCAAGGTGCTCTCCATGCCCAAGCGCGGCAGCGGTAATGGCGGCGTCGCCGCGACGTCTTGAATTTTGAGTGGGCCTAATGCTGTCCGAAACCACCCGCAGCGACGCGGTGCTCAAGCGCCTCTTGTCGCTGCATCCCAAAAAGATCGACCTGGCGCTGGACCGCATCCTGCGGTTGCTCTCGGCGTTGGGAAATCCGCAACTGCGGTTGCCGCCGGTGATCCATGTCGCCGGCACCAACGGCAAAGGTTCGGCCTGCGCCTTTGCCCGCGCCATGCTGGAAGCGCAGGGATTAAAGGTCCATGTCCATACCTCGCCGCATTTGGTCAAATTCCATGAGCGCATCCGCATCGCGGGCAAGCTGATTTCCGAGGAAGGCTTGGTGTCGCTGCTGGAGGAAGTCGAACAGGTCAATCAAGGCCGCGAGATCACATTTTTCGAGATCACCGCAGCGGCAATGTTCCTGGCATTCTCGCGCTATCCGGCCGATGCCGTGGTGCTGGAAGTGGGGCTGGGCGGTACGTACGACGCCACCAATGTGGTGCCCAATCCCGCCATGACCGTCATCCAACCGGTGGGCCTGGATCACAAGGAATTTCTGGGCGACAGTCTTGCTTCCATCGCCGGCGAAAAAGCCGGCATCATCAAAAAGGGCTTGCCGCTCGTAGTGGGGCCGCAAACCGACATCGCGCGCGACGTAATCTTGGCGCGTGCCGACCGCATGGGCGTGCCGGTATTCGAGTTCGGCCAGGACTTTGTCGCACGCCAGGAACATGGCCGCATGGTCTATGAGGACGAATGGGGCCTGCTGGATCTGCCATTGCCCAAACTGATAGGCCGTCATCAGATCGAGAACGCCGGCGTCGCCATCGCCGGTCTGCGCCATGCCGGGCGCGGTTGGGGCCAGGAGGCGGCGGTGGAGCGTGGACTGGCTTCCGTGGAATGGCCGGCGCGCTTGCAGCGGCTGTTGCGGGGACCGCTGGTGGAATCCGCGCCCAACGGCGCCGAAGTCTGGCTGGATGGCGGCCACAATCCCCATGGCGCCGAAGTGGTGTCGCGCGCCATGGCCGACATGGAAGAGCATGGCGAGCGGCCGCTTTACTTGATCTGCGGCATGCTGGCGAACAAGGATGCGCTCGGCTACCTGCGCGCCTTCCAGGGCCTGGCGCGGCATGTGGTGACGGTGGCGATCCCGGGCGAAGCGGGCAGTCTGGGCGCCGGCGCGCTTTATGATGTGGCGCGCCGTGCGGGACTGGACAGCGCGCCGGCGGAAGATTTGGACGACGCCATGCTGCAAGTCACGGCCTGGACGCGCTTAGACGCACAAGAAACCCCGCCCAGGATATTGATTTGCGGATCGCTGTACCTGGCCGGGAAAGTACTAGCTGAAAATAGCTAGGCGCGAGGATTTTTGCGGCGTTGGCAGGAGGCCGAGCGGAGCGTACCCAGCGTACGTGAGCACGGCCGACAAACCCGTCCATAGCGACAGCGTATGGACGCAAAAGGACCGCGCCGCCCGAAGTTAGATTGAGGATTCAATCCACTCTTTGATCTTCGACTTAGGCAACGCGCCGACTTTCGTCGCCGCCACCTGGCCCTGGTGGAAGATCATCATGGTGGGAATGCCGCGCACGCCGTACTTGGTTGGCACATGCGGATTCTCGTCGATGTTGAGCTTGGCGATGGTCACCTTGTCGCCCAGTTCGGTCGACAGTTCATCCAGCGCCGGCGCGATCATCCGGCACGGTCCACACCATTCCGCCCAGAAATCCACCAGGACAGGCTTCTTGGCATCCAGGACATCGGCCTGGAAGGAGGCGTCGGACACTTTGATGGGCATGCGTTTGATCCCTGAACTACCGCGGCACAATATCTAGGAACGCGTACCCTCCGGGTCAAGGCGGGACAAAATGGCCGCCATCTGGGCATCCAGAACCACATCGGAAAGCTGTAAAAGGCGGGGTCCATCGGTAAACACCAGCCCACAAACGACTCGCTTGTCCGGAAACAGCTTTTTGGCCCCTGCGCGATAGAGCGCCATCTGGGCCAGGTAGAGGTCCGGCACCTGACTTTCATTGGTGGGTGGCGGACGATTGGTCTTGAAATCCACAATCAGCACCTGGTCGTCCGTGACCGCCAGCCGGTCGATACGCCCATGGATGCGGGCGCCCTTCCAGTCGAGGTCCGCCAGCAGGTCGACTTCCGCCTTGCTGCCGGGGGCGAAAACCGGCGCGAAAGAAGGCTCTTCCAAAACCGCCAAGGTTTCATTCACCAACACCTCGGGGTCCTTCCATCCGCTGGTCTGAAGGAATTTGGTGGCGACAGCGCGCCGCTGATGGAGTGCGATCTCCGGCAGCCGCGCCAGCAAGGCATGCACCAACAGACCACGGCGGAAACGCGCCGCACCTGCTTGCAAGGGTGAGAAGGTGGGCGGCATCCCTGCGGCGTCCGAAGGCCGGATCAGATGCGGCAAAGCCGGTTCGTGTGGTGCGGGGGCGCTGACCCAGGAGGGGAAAGCTTGGCTTGCGGATGCGGTCATCGCGGCTACCGCTCTTTCGTTTTCCACCGCGCCAAAAGCGGTGATCTCGCCATCGCCGCTTGTGACTTTCACGCCCAGGCTTTCCGCGGCGGCCTGGGCCAACTGGTACCAGGAGCCGTCCCGCACGCCCTTCTTGCTCTCAAAGCCGCAGACATACAGCCGGTCGCGGGCGCGCGTCAGCGCAACATAGAGAAGACGGCGATGTTCGTTGAGTGTCTCTTCTTCCGCCCTCGCCTTGGCCTGCTTCACGATCTCGGGCGCGTCGGCATCGGCAAGCGGAAACAGCACGCTGTTCCCGTGATACAATAGCTGCCCCTTGCGGCTGGGCGGTTCGGGCAGGGCGGTGGTGTCCGGCAGGATGACGATGTCGGCCTCCAGCCCCTTGGCGCCATGCACGGTCATCACCCGCACTTCGTCGCGGCCATGCTCCATGTCGCGCTTGATCTCGATGGCGCCGCGATCCAGCCAGTCGAGAAAACCTTCCAGTGAGGGCGAATGGGCGCGCTCATGGGTGAGGGTGAGGGAAAGGAATTCTTCGATGGCGTCTGCGGATTCCAGCCCCAGCCGCGCCAACAGCTTTTCCTTTCCGCCCAAGGCGGTCAGCGCATGGGAATAGAATTCAAACGGGGGGGCATAGTCGGCGCGCTCCAGCATGGCGGAAAGAAAGCCATGGGCGGCCGCGAACTCGGCCTTTCGCGCGACAATCGCGCTCCAGAGATCGCTTTTGCGGTCATGCGCCAGTCTGAAAAGTTCTTCTTCGCTTAATCCACAGAGCGGCGAGCGCAACAGCGCCGCCAAGTTGAGATCGTCTTCCCGCTGCAGCACGAAACGGCCCAGCGCGATCAGGTCCATCGCCGCAATCTGTTCGGTGAGCCGCACGCGGTCGGCACCCGCCACCGGGATGCGTCGCAGCTTGAGTTGGCGGATGACTTCGCCGCCAAAAGGTTCGCGGCGCGGCAAAAGGATCATGATGTCGCGCGGCGCAATCGGGTGTTCGTGCCCAGGCAGGCGGACTTTGGTCTTGAGCCATTCCGCGATCTTGTTGGCCATAAGGGCCGCCAGGCGCGCGACGGGACTTTCCTTCTGCACCGTATCCACCGGCGCGTAATAATCGACTTCTTCCTCTTCCTCGGGCACCAACGCCGGCCAGAATTCGATCCCGCCCTTGGCGGTCTCGCGATGGGCGCGATGGACGATTGTCGAGCCACTGACGGTAAGTCCGGCGCGTGCGGCCTCGCTTTCGAACACGCGATCCACGAATGTGAGGATTTCCGGCGCCGAGCGGCGGGAGGTGATCAGCGGCACTTCATGCAGCTTCTGATCGGCGCCAGAGATGGCTTGTGCGAAATGGCGGCGGTTGATGTCGAACTGGCTGGGATCGGCGCCCTGAAAGCTGAAAATGGATTGCTTTTCATCGCCAACGGCGAAAATGGTGCGGATCTGTTCGTGCTCGCGTCCTTGGCCGGCGAAAAATTCCTCGGTCAGTTTCCGCACAATCTCCCATTGTTCGGGACTGGTATCCTGGGCCTCGTCGATCAGCACATGATCGATGCCGCCGTCGAGCTTGTAGAGCACCCAGGCAGCGGCGCCCGGTTCATGGAGCAAGTCGCGCGTCTTGATGATCAAATCGTCATAATCCAGTACGCCGCGCAATCGTTTGGCGGCCTGATAGTCATCGCGCATCGCCCTGATCACCGTGAGGGCGGCCTGCGCAAGTTCGGCGGCGCGGGCACTCTTCCTGCGCTCGGCCGCCGCGCAATAACGTTCCTGCAATTGGATGAGATAGGCGAGCAGATCGGGGCGGGCATCCGCCAG
>DATHLY010000304.1:0-7837 GCA_035487655.1 Rhizomicrobium sp.
TGGCCTGCCCATAGGCGCCGTTGATGCGCCCCGCGGCGCTGTTCACCGCTGCCTCCATATCAGCATATTCCTTGATCGCGCTGCGGCTCTTGGGCGTGATCTGCAGATAGGTGATCTTGCCATGCCACTGCACATTGGCCGCGAGGAACCGCTCATAGGCTTCCAGACGGAGCGCGATGCCCTTGGAATAATCAAGCCTGTCCACCCCGATCATCAGCAAGCCGGGGACCGAGGCAATCACGCGGCGGACAAAGTCGGTCTTGACGGCGCGCCGGGCAAGGCGGGTGAATTCGCGCGTCTCGATTCCCACCGGAAAAGTGCCGATCCGCATCGCCCGGTCGCCATTGCCCAACCTGAGCGAAATATGGGACGGCGTGCCAAGCTCCTTGGCCAGGTAGCGGGCGAAATTTGCGGCATCGCCATGAGTCTGGAAACCCACCAGGTCATAGTCGCACAAGGAGGGGATCAGCCGCTCGTGATTGGGCATGGCCGTGAGAATTTCCGGCGGCGGCATCGGAATGTGCAGGAAAAAGCCGATACGGTTGTTCAATCCGCGCGCCCGAAGCGCCTTGGCGAGCGGAATCAGGTGATAATCGTGCACCCAGACGATGTCATCGGGCTCCAACACCTGCGCCAGTTCATCGGCAAAATGCTCATTGACGCGCAGATAGCCCGATAGATCGCGGCGCGAGAATTCCGCCAGGTCCAGCCGGTAATGGAAGATCGGCCACAACACTCGGTTGGCGAAGCCATTATAATATTCGTCGAAGTCCTCCGGCGTAAGGTCGGTGATGATGTAACTGTTGTCGCCGCGCGTCATGGTGCGGGTGTGCGGCTTGTCATGAACCTCGCCGCTCCAGCCCAGCCAGACGCAACTATGCTTGCGCAAGGTGGCCTTGAGCGCCACCTCCAGGCCGCCAGGATGGCCGCCTTGGCCCGGCACCGCGACGCGGTTAGAGATCAGGAAGAGGCGCGCCAATAGCGGTCCTCCCAACTTTGACTGAGCCGCATGGCCGTGAGAATGACGCCGGCCATGCAATAGGTTTGGGGAAAATTTCCCCACAAGGCACCCGTCTGCGGATGAATGTCTTCTGCCAACAGGCCGTACTTGTTGCGCAACAAAAGCGCATCCTGATAACGCTCGCGCGCCTCCTCGCGGCGGCCGAGCGCGGCCAGCGCGTCGATCAACCAGAAGCGGCAGACTAGGAATTCGGTTTCCGGCAGGCCGAAATCGTCTTCCGCCGCATAACGCATCACATGGCGGCCGCGCACCAGATCCCGTTCGATCGCCGCCACCGTGGAGGTAAATCGCGGGTCTTGGGCCTCGATCAGCCCAAGCTCGGGCAGTAACAGAACACTGGCATCCATGTCGTCGATGCCTTCCGCAGCGGTGAAAGCCTGACGCTTTTCGTTCCACACTCGCTTTAGAAGCGTCTCGCCGATGGAGTCGGCGAGAGCCTGCCAGTAGCGGGACCGCCCTGGAAGCCCCAACCGCGCGGCGATGGCCGCAGTGCGGCTGATGCCCGCCCAGCACATGGCGCCGGAATGGGTATGCACGCGCTTGCGGCCGCGGAATTCCCAAATGCCTGCGTCCGGCTCCAGCGCCAGGTTGGCGCATTGCTGCGCCAACTTCTCCAAAAGGCGGAACAGGCTTTCATCGCCGGGATGGGGCAGCCGCCTGTCGAAGAACATTGGTGTGGCCGCCAGGATGACGCTGCCATAGGCGTCATGTTGGACTTGCTCCACCGCGGCATTGCCGATGCGCACCGGACCGTGGCCCTCGAAGCCTTTGAGGTCCGGCGCGATCCATTCGGTGAGATCGTCCGAGGGCACGATGCCGTAGCAGGGCGCGAGAGTGTCCACATTGCCCGCGATAGAGAGGATGTAGCTGATATACTGTTCCATGGAGCGCGTGGCGCCGATGGCATTCAGCGCTTTCACCACAAAATAGGAATCGCGCAACCAGCAATAGCGATAGTCCCAGTTGCGCCCCGAATGCGGCGCTTCCGGCAGCGAAGTGGTCAGTGCCGCGACGATGCCGCCGGTTTCCTCGAAGGTGGCGAGCTTCAAGGTGATGGCCGCGCGGATGCTGGCCTCCTGCCATTCATAGGCGATCGACAGACGGCGCACCCATTCCAGCCAATAGCTGTGCGTGCGTTCCTGGAAATCCCGCACGGTGGAAGTGATGTCGCCCATGAAAGGTTCGTCCGGCCCGAACACCAGATGCAGCGGACGGGCCAGCGCAAATGCCGTCTCCCGCTGGATGTAGGAAAGCGGCGCGTCGGTGGTGAGCCGCACCAGCGGCGGTTCGCCATAAGTAATGTGACTGGAGCCCGCCACCTGGCGCTTGACGGCATTGCCGTAGAATTGCGTGGGCCGCACCCGGATGGTGATCCGCGGCAGACCGGCGACCGGTTGAATGACCCGCATCAATTGGGGCGGGCGCAGCAGCCGGTCGAAATTGCGCAAGCGTGGCGCGAAATCGGTGATCTTGACCTGCGCCCCGTCTTCGGCCGTCAGCAGCGTGATGACGGTGGCGGTGTTGCGCTCATATTGCGAGGTGGCCTGAACCTGGCGGTCCAGCAGCACATCGCAAAACCCCTTTTCTTCGTCGCCGGCAAGCAGCCGGCTGAAGACCGGGTCGCCATCGAAACGGGGCAGGCACCACCAGACCAACTGCCCCTTATTGTTGATCAGGGCAGCGACGCGGCCATTGCCGACGACGGCGAGATCCACGGGCCCCGTCATCGCGCACCTACCCCGGCGACACCCACGAGCCATTGGCGCACGGCGCGCGGCGATCCAAAGACATGGTCGGCGCCGGGAAAATGCCGGCCCACCGAAAAGCCGTGGCCACCCAGCCGCGGCAGCACGCGAAACACATCCAGGTCGGTGGTGTCGTCGCCGCCGAACAAGATGGTGCGGCCGGCGAACGGTTTCTGCTTCGCCAGCTCCGCGACCGCGCTGCCCTTGTCGACACCCTTCGGCAGCGCCTCGATCACCGCCTTGCCGTGCAAGATATGGACCTTCTCGCTCTCAAACAGCTTGGCATGCTTTTCCATCGCCGAGAGCAGGACGGGCCGGGCCTCCGGCGCCAGGCGGTAATGCAGCGCCAGCGCGCAGCGTTTGTCTTCCAGAAACAGGCCCGGAATGTTGTCGGCCAGACCGCTGAAGACCTCCACAACCTTTTCGGACAAAGCGTGGCTGCGGGCCACCTCTCCATCGGCGCCGCGAATTTCTCCGCCATGCGCGCCGATCGCGGCCGGCTTGAAGGGCGCAAACAGCCGGTCCATGCTTTCCAGCGACCGGCCGCTGACAAAGGCCAAAGCGCCCGAAAGACGCTGTGTCAGCCGTTCCAGGGCCTTGATGAGATCGCGCGGCACCTTTACCCGATCCGGCGTGCGTGCCAGATCGAGCATGGTTCCATCAATATCCAGGAATAAGGCGGTATTATCGCCAACCGGCGGCATCATCCAGGTTTCCCACAACTAGCTCGCCCGTATTTCACAAAAACAATAGAATATGGGCTTCAGTCCAATGGGACTGAAACGCCGAGACGCCTCAATGGGTTCCCTTATGCACGGCTCGGATAGTGCCCTTCGGGTACCTCGCCGTGCGATTCCAAATTAATGCGTTTCGCGGACTGTGATTGTGCCTGAATTAGGCAGCGTGCGGCGAGAGCTCACTTTGCAAATCGCGACCAGGCGAAGGCTCCGCCTTCCATTCCGGCATCGTTGGAGACAAGGGAAACATTACGCGGGAGCTTAAATTTGACGCAGCGCGAATTGCCACCGCCCAGATAGAGGTGATCGTAGGCAAACACCGTGTCCAGCACACCGATCAGTTTCTCGACGCGGCGGTTCCAGTGCTTGTCGCCGATCTTGCGGCGGGTCTTGTCTCCGATATAGACGTCGAAATCGTCTTTCCTGCGTGTTACCAGATGCGCCAGATCCATGTGCGGCATCAATTCCCCGTCGCGGAACCAGGCGGTGCCAAAGCCCGTGCCGAGGGTGCAAACCAGTTCCAATCCTTTTCCTTTGATCACCGCCAAGCCCTGCACATCGGCATCATTGAGCAGTTTGAGCGGCTTGGCGAACCGCTTCTGCATAGCGCGCGCCAGATCGAATCCCTTCCAAGCGTCGGTACCGAGATTGGGGGCCGTCATCACCTTTCCATTCCGGATCATGCCGGGAAAGCCGATGGTGACATGATCGAAGGATCCCAGCGGTAGCGCCAATTCCTCGAGTGCCTTGACGATCTGGGCGGGCTTGCGGTGCTTGGGCGTTTTCACCCGCACCCGTTTGACCAGATATTTTCCCTGCGGGGATATCACCGCGGCCTTAAGGCCGGTGGCACCCACATCGATGCAAAGAATGCGTTTAGCGGCCGGCACGCGGACGAGTCCCTTTTTTCTTGTGGTCATGCATCATCAGATTGATGGCGGTGTTGATCAAGGCGACGTGGGAAAAAGCTTGGGGGAAATTGCCCAGCATGCGGCGGGCGTCGACGTCATATTCCTCGGCATAGAGGCCCACATCATTGGCCAGGCGCTTCAGCCTGCCGAACAGAAGCAGGGCCTCCTTACGCCGACCCATCAGCGTGTAATTGTCGGCCAGCCAGAAACTGCAGGCCAGGAACGCGCCCTCGCCCGGCGGCAGGCCGTCGACACCGCTCTGGGTTTCATAGCGTTGCACCAGGCCCTTTCGGACCAGCCGCTTCTCGATCTCGCGCACCGTCGCCCGGATGCGTTTGTCGGTGGACGGCAGGAAGCCCACCAGCGGCAAAAGCAGCAGACTCGCATCCATCTGATCGGAGCCATAGGCCTGGGCAAAGCAGCCGCGTTTGCGGTCAAGGCCCTTTTTGCAGACATCCGCATGTATCCGGCGCGCCAGCTTTTTCCAGTGAGCCTTCTGGCGTGGCGTGGAGTCCGGCGCCTTGGACGCGCGGTCGAAGGCCACCCAGGCCATTACCTTGGAATGGACGAAATGTTGCGGCTCCCCCCGGATCTCCCAGATGCCTTCGTCGGGCAGGCGCCAGGTTTTTTCCAAATGACGCATGAACACCCCGCGCAGCTCCTTGCTGCGCGGCGGTGGCGTCAATCCTCCCGCCCGTGCGTGGGCGACCACGTCCGCCATTTCGCCATAGATGTCGATCTGCAGCTGGGTGTAGGCGGCGTTGCCGATCCGCACAGGACGCGAATTCTCGTAACCGGTGAGATGCGGCAACTCCAGTTCGTCCAGCCTTTTCTCGCCCATCACCGTGTACATGGTTTGCAGCTGTTCGGGCGCGCCGGCGATCACCCGCATCAGCCAGTCCTGCCACACCGAGGCCTCTTCCGTGTATCCCGCGTTCAGGAAAGCCAACAGGGTGAAAGTGGCGTCCCGGAGCCAGCAATAGCGGTAGTCCCAATTGCGGGGACCGCCGAGCTTTTCCGGAAGCGAGGTGGTCGCGGCCGCCACGATGCCGCCGGTGGGCGCATAGCTGAGACCCTTTAGGGTCAGCAGCGAGCGCATGATGGCGTTGCGCCAGGGACCCTGCACCTTGCAGATGTCCGCCCAGCGTCGCCAATAACGTTCGGTCTCATCCAGCGCGATGTAGGAATCCATGGACTGCGGCAACGGCCTGAAGGATTCGCCATAGGCCAGCACAAAGGGCATGGCTTCGCCCTTTCTCAGGGTGAAATCGGCCACCGAATGCATATTCTCGCCCCGGACTTCGGCGCGGGTGCGGAAGGTCAGAAGATGTGGACCTGCCACCGCCGTCAGGGTCCGGCGATCGCGCCGCGACACCCAAGGGATGGTCACGCCATAATCGAAGCGAATGGAAAGCTCAGTATGCATATCCACTCGGCCCTGGACGCATTCCACAATGCGTACGATGGAGCTTTCCGCCGAGCCCGGCGGCATGAAGTCGATTACCCGCGCCTTGCCGGTCTTGGTGGTGAAAAGCGTTTCCAGGATCAGGCTGTCGCCGCGATAGCGCCGCGAGACGGTGATTTTCTTCGCCGCCGGGGCGATCAGCCAGCGGCCATTGTCCTTGGTGCCCAGCAGGGCGGCAAAGCAGGCCTCGGAATCAAAGCGCGGCACGCAGAACCAGTCGATCGAACCATTGCGGCTCACAAGCGCAGCCGTCCGGCAATCGCCGATCATGGCGTAATCTTCAATGCGCGTGCTCATGAAAGTTTTGGCATTAGAATCCGTATCCTTGGTCTTCCTCCCCCGCCGCCGCCTGGTCCACCAGCCACAACACCTCACCGCGCGGTTTGATCCCGCCGGCCGGCCCCAATCCACCGCGCGCCTGGGCCAGGGCATCGCGCTTCTCCGCGCCGCTGACCAAAAACAGGATCAAGGCGCTGGATTCCAAGGCCGGATAGGTCAGGGTAATGCGCGGCTCGCCGCGCCCCTCCGGCACCGCCGCGACCCAGCGGTCTCGCTCCTCCAGAACCGGCTGGCCGGGCAGCAGAGAGGCCGTATGGCCGTCATCACCCAATCCCAGCAGGGTCAGGTGAAACAGCGGCACGCCCGGCTCCAAGGTACCTGCGCCATATTGCTGGCGCAGCGTCTCGTCATAGCGGTCCGCGGCGCTTTGGGGTGTGCCGTCGGTGGGTATCGCCAACAGCTTGCGCGGCTGCACCAGGCCGGTGGCCAGAAGCGTATCGCGCACCATGCGATAGTTGGAATCCTTGTGGTCGGGCGGCACGAAACGCTCATCGCCGAAGAACAGCTCGGCGCAGTCCCAATCCACCGGCATCTCGGCCAGATGCTGATAGGTGGCGCGCGGGGTCGAGCCACCCGACAGCACCATGCGGAAGGGATAGCGGGCGACCTTCAGCCTGCCGGCAATAATTTCAGCGGCCCGCGCCGCCAGCGCGTTCCCGTCCTTTACCACCTCCAGCGTGCCAGCAATTTTGCCCTTGGAATTCTTGGTTTCGACGCTCAATTGATGCGCCTCCAGGAGCGACCGTCGCGCGCCAGAAGATCATTGGCGGCGCTGGGGCCTTCGCTGCCGGCGCCATAATTGGGAAAGTGCCGCGGCGTGGTACCGGCCCAGCCGTCCAGCACTGGCTCGACCAGGCCCCAGGCGGCCTCCACCTGATCGGCGCGCTGGAACAGGGTGGCGTCGCCGATCAGGCAATCATAGATCAGTGTTTCATAGCCCACGGCGGGCGCCTGGCGGAAATAATCCTTGTACTTGAAATCCATCGCCACGCTTTCCAGCGCCATGGCGGGACCGGGGCGCTTGGCATTGAAACGCAGGCGGATGCCTTCATCCGGCTGCACGCGCAGGATCAGCCAGTCCGCATCCAGCTCTTCCACCGGAGTCTCGCGGAACAGAGCCAACGGCGCCTTTTTGAAGCGGATGGCGATCTCGGTGGCTCGCTTGTTCAGGCGCTTGCCGGTTCGCAGATAGAAAGGCACGCCCGCCCAGCGCCAATTGTCGATCAGCAGCCGCATGGCGGCATAGGTCTCCACCGTGGACTCCGGCGAGACATTGTCTTCGGCGCGATAGGCCTTGACCTTTTCTTCCCCGACAATGCCGGTGTCATATTGGCCGCGCACCACATCGGCCAGGGTCAGCGGATGGATGGCCTTGAACACTTCCGCTTTTTTGGCGCGGATATCCTCAGCATCGAAGGACACCGGCGGCTCCATCGCCGTCATGGCCACAAGCTGGAACAGATGATTGGGCACCATGTCGCGCAGGGCGCCGGTCGCTTCATAGAATTTGCCGCGCGTTTCCACGCCAATCGATTCTGCCACCGTGATCTGGATGTGGTCGATGCGGTCACGGTTCCAGATCGGCTCGAACAGCCCATTGGCGAAGCGCAACGCCATGA
>DATHLY010000305.1:0-4264 GCA_035487655.1 Rhizomicrobium sp.
CGGTGTGGCGGCTGCGGCTTTTCCGGCCCCCTAGGTCGATCTTGATGCACCAGGGCGGCACGGCGCATGTAATGCGCGAAGCCTTCCGCGACATGGCCGTTCTCCGACAGAAGCGAGCCCAGGCGGAAATGCGCTTCGGCATGATCCGGCGCCAGGACGATCACTTGGCGATAGGCCGCAATTGCCTCCTGTATCCGGCCCTGCATCGCATGGCCGGTAGCGAGCTCGAACTGCATGTCCGCAGTGGTCGGCGCCATCGCGGCCTGCGCCCGCTGCAGCAAGGCATCAACCGCCGGACCCGCCAACCCGCGCTGCTGTCCCCGCGAGAGCACCAATTGCGCTTCCCGCGGATGCCCGGTAGCAAGCAGCGCGCCGGCATAGGACAGCCAATATTGCCCCACGCTGGGTTGTGATTTCAGCGCTGTCTGGAATTGCGCCAAGGCCTCACCCTGCGCACCCCTTTGCGCCAGCAGCAGGCCAAGATTGTGGGAGGCCTCGCCATGGTCTGGTTCCTCAGCCAGGACCGCGCGATACAGCGGCTCGGCCGCCGCGCCATCGCCTTGGCGATGCAACGCCAAGGCCTGCTGCAGCATGGTCTGGGACGTGGGGGACATGGCAACTATTCTAACCTCGGAGCCTGCCACCCACTAGAACTGCAGGCGATCCTTCAGCCCCAAAAGCACCGAGCGGTCCACACCCGGAATGGTGGCGAGATCGGCAATGCCGGTGAATTTGCGCTGCACGCGCCGCAGGGTTATGGCGGCTGTGGTTTCCGGGCTGGTCTGAAGCGTGGGCCCCAGTTCCTCATCTGGCGAGGTATTGACATTGACCACCATCAGATTGCGCTGAAAATAACGCACGATCCGGTCGACCTGCTCGTCATTGGGCCGCGCTCCCTGCTGCGCCATCTGTCCGAAAAGCTGTTCCCAGCGGCTGGACGAACGGGGCGTGCCCAGGAACTGGCTGGAAGAATGGCAAGCCGTGCAAACGTCGCGGACGGCTTCGGCATCGACGGGATCTTTGTCCAGATCCGACGCGGCCTTGATGGCGGCCAGCTCCTTGGCGGGATCGATAACCGGCCTGGGCGGCAATTGCGCGATCGCCGGCGCGCCGACAAGCGCGAGCAAGCCCAGGCAAACTATGGCCCGGCTGCCCTTCGGCAGCCGGGCCGTGATCCAGGATGAAAGCATCCTATTTGCTGGCTTCTTTCACGCGCTTCTGGCGGGCCATCCGTTCCGCATAGGCTTTTGGATCGCCGATGGCGAACTCATTCACCTTGCGCACCATCTTGCCTTCCAGGTTGAAGGCCAGGTCCAGCACTTTTTCGCTGTCCATGTGCCGGCCATATTCGTCGCGCAGCAGGCCCACGATCTTGTGAGTCTTCACGTCCACGACATCGCCGGACGCCATATAGGCCAGCTTGCCGTCCAGCCCCATGGTGATCCAGCCATTGGGCGCTTCGGTCTTGATCGATTTGCTCAGGTCCAGCTTGGGCCACTCGCCGGTATTGTCATAGACCAGCACCTGATTGTTGATGGCGTCGGGAATCCAGATCTCGCTTTCGTCGGGCGTCATGGCGATGCCGTGCATTGGCGCGCCGTGGCCGTAGAAATGCTGGTTGGGATCGGCCCATTTGGCCTTCCACATCTCGGCCGGCGCCTCGATGCGCTTGATCACCTTGCGGGTCTTGACGTCGGCGATTTCGAAACCCAGCAGATTGTTGAGATTGGCATAGACGCGGCTGGCATCATGATTGATCACGAACACGCGGACATGGTCTGAGAAGGTGATGGTGCCTGTCGGCTTCATCGTCTCCATATCGGCAATGGTCATGGTGTTGCCGTTGGCCGCATCGAACGTGGTCTTGCCGTCCGGGCTCATGTTCATGTTGTGATTGAACATGCTCTGGGGCGTGGGGATGATGCCTTTCACCTTGCCGGTGCGGGCGTCGATCACGCGATGGAAGTTCTTCAAGTCCGAACCGACTTCCAGGGTCAGGCCGTCCGGCGTGACCTGGCCGCGCTCGCAGCATGTGCCCGGCTCATAGGCATTCGACCAAACGACCTTTTCGCTCAACAGGTCGATGGCGTAGAGATGTCCGCGGGTGGAAACATAGACCATGTTGGTGGCGGTGCTGGCCGCCATGCCGGCAATGGATTCCAGCGGCAGTGTCGCCGGCCTCTGTTCGAAGACGATCCGCTTCACGAAGGTGTAATCGTGCTTGGCATCCAGGACGACGATGCTGCCGGGCACCGCGGCATAGATCAGCTCCTTTTCGCCCAGGGTGAAACCGCGCCCCGGACCATAACGCCGGCCGTCGGATTCACCCGCCGTGCGATAGGGATGTTCCAATGTGCTGATCGTCGCGTCCTTCTTGAAGCATTGCAGCGCGCCGTCCAGGACGCCGTCGCAAGGATTTCCGTTCGCGTCCAGTTTGGGCTTGCTCTGTGAATCCGCCGGACCGATGGCGAAAAGGGCCAATGCGGCGATGGAGGATGCCGCCACAAGCGCTTTGCGAATTGTCATAAGATGCCTCTCCCCGAGTGTGACCTGGCTCTGACCAATCTTGGGGGCTTTGTTCGCCCCATAATTGAAATTCTATTCCGCCATATGAGACATGACAAGTTTGGCATGCAGCGCACCTGCCAAGAACTTGTCGAGTTGTCGCAAACTGTCGTATTTTTGTGGGTGAGGCCCGACCGGCTTGCCGGTCAAATCGGTCCAGTGGACCGATTTGAGGGCCGAACGCCGCGAGCAAAAGCGAGCGGCCGGAATGCCGCGTCCGCGTGTCTAAACTGATCAACCCTAGCGCCGCTTCGAAGCGCGCTGCAACTCCGGCTTGCTATCGTCCCGCCAACCCATGTCGAGGCTGATCATGCGGGCCGTGCTGCGCACTTCCTCCGCCAGGATCTGCATGCGCTGGTCGTTCATATATTGCGCGGCGCTGGAAACGCTGATCGCGCCGACGATGCCATTTGTGGCATCGCGCACGGGGGCCGCAACGCAGCGGATGCGGTCTTCATTCTCCTCCAGGTCCAGCGTGCAGCCGGCCTTTGCATATTCGTGCATGCGGCGCAGCCAGACGCTGAGGGAAACGTCATAGGGCCTTCCCTCCCGGTTTTCGTATTCATAAAGCTCACGCCAGCGCGCTTCCGTCTCGTCCAGGATCAGCGCCTTGCCAAGACCGGTGGAGCGCAGAGGTTGGCGTTCGCCGATGCGCGAACTGATTTCAACGCGCCGGCTGCCGGGGATCTTGTCCAGGTAGAAGGCGCGCGGACCATCCAGAACGCCCAGATGCACGGTATCGCCGGTGGCGGCAGCCAAAGTCTCGATATGCTCGCGCGCCACCCGCGACAGACTCATCTGGGCGCGCGCTTGAAATCCCAATTCGAGCAGCTTGGGGCCCAGCGCATAGCCGACGCGCGGTGCAAAGCTCAGATAGCGCCGCCCGACCAGTGTCCCCGCAAGGCGATGTGTCGTGCTGCGGTTAAGATCGAGCGCCTCGGCCAAGGCGGCCAGGTTTGTCGCGCCTGCCGCGACCGCTTCCAGGACATCAAGACCGCGCGTCAGAGTTTGGCTGCCGGCGAGGCCCTTGACCGGCATCCCCGTATTCGAAGCGTCTCGGCTGGCGGCGGCGGACCGCTTCTTGGCGACTGTTTTATTGGATGTCCCGGATAAGGACATGTCGGACGGGGCTTCCGGGCTATCTCTCATATTCTGATATCTCTTATCTATCCATATTCGTTATGAATAGGGACGCCAACTCATTATGAACAATGAGTTGGGATGCGTGGTTGTGTGCGAATTCTGCGGATGTCTTGCGCTCCAGTACCGCATGGGACTCTAGCCAGACAGACATCTTTTTTCAACATATGAGATGGATCGGCGGACGCATTGGCGAAGGCTGATGTATACAAAAGCCCGGATCGTGGTGAAGCGATCCGGGCTTTTTGGCCAGTGATGGGCGGTGCGTTTCAGCCCCGCATGGCTTCTCTTACATGTTCAGGCGAATGCCCAGGCGATAAAGGCGGCCGGCGGTGTCATAAAGGCTGGGATTGATGGCGTTGCTGTTCGCGGCCGCGGCCGCGACCGACGGCGGATCGACATTGGTCACATTGTCGATCTTGCCGAAGACCTGCCAGTTCTCATTAATGTTGTAGCTGCCGCCGACGTTGAAGTAGAAGGCGCCCGGAATGACGTTGTTGTTGACCGTCGGATTGTTGACGGTCGGCAGCGGGCATCCGCTGGTGCACTGGATATATTG
>DATHLY010000306.1:0-2651 GCA_035487655.1 Rhizomicrobium sp.
GGAGAAGCGGTCATGAGCGACAGCAGACGAAACTTCCTTCTGAAATCCTTCTCGGCGACCAGCGCCGCCTGGCTTGCCGCCAATTGGCCGGCCGAAGTCGCGGCAGCGGAAAAGGCCCAGGCGATGGGCGCCTTCACCTATTTTACCCGCGAGCAAGCGGGTGAGGTGGACGCCATGGCGGCCCAGATCTATCCCACCACCGACACGCCCGGCGCGCGCGAAGCCCAGGTGATCTATTTCATCGACACGGCGTTGGTGACCTTTGCTCAGGACAAGCAGGACATCTATGCCAAGGGCCTGGCGGAACTTTCCAGCCATACCAACGGCAGACCCCTCGCCACCCTGTCCGCCGACCAGCAGATCCAGGTTCTGACCGCGATCGAGAAGACGCCGTTCTTCCGCACGGTGCGCGACCACACCATCATGGGCATGTTCGCCTCGCCCCAGCATGGCGGCAACTACAAGAAGGTCGGCTGGACCCAGATCGGCTATGACGACAGCCTCAATTTCCGCGCCCCGTTCGGCGCTTATGACAAAGCGGAGGGAACCTGGTGATGAAAAACTTCAAGCCCTCCGAGGAAGTGGATTTCGTGATCGTCGGCTCCGGCGCGGCCGGCGGCGTCATGGCCAAGCAGCTGGCGCAGGCCGGCTTCTCGGTCGTGGTCATGGAGCAGGGCGCCTGGGGCGCCTATGGCCATGAGCAGGACTACAACAAGGACGAGCTGATCAACCGCTTCCCGTCGCCGGAAGACAGGCTGCTCAGCGACCCCAAGACCCAGCGCAACACCTTCCGCCGAAACGCCAATGACACGGCGGTGCCCGGAACGCATGATTATGGCTGCGTGGTGGGCGGCGGCACCGTCACCTATGGCGCCTCGTCCTGGCGGCATCTGCCCTACGAATTCGAAGAAGCCAGCCGGTTTGGCACGATGAAAGGCACCGGCGTCGCCGACTGGCCGGTGTCCTACGCGGAGATCGAGCCTTATTACACCCAGGCCGAATGGGAAATCGGCATCTCGGGACCCAGCGTCGAGGCCCGCACAGGCGCAGGGTCATTGATTGCGCCCATGTCCAAGCCCTATCCAGTGAGGCCGCTGCCGCTGAAAAGCTCCGGCGCGCTGATCCAGAAGGCGGCGCAAAAGCTCAACCTGACGGTGACACCCAATGTCGCGGCCATCATCACTGAGCCCTATAACGGGCGCAGTGGCTGCATCAATTGCGGTGCCTGCTCCGGCTATGGCTGTCAGGTGAAGGCGCGCTCGTCTTCGGCCGTGTCGCTGTTGCCCATCGCAGTGGCGACCGGCAATTGCGAGATCCGCGTCCATTCCTATGTGCGCGAGATCAATGTCGATGCGAGCGGTAGGGCCACGGGCGTGACCTATTTCGACAAGGCCAACAACAACCAGGAGGTCTTCCAGAAGGCCAAATGCGTGGTCTTGTCGGCCAACGGCACGGAAACCCCGCGCCTGCTGCTTTTGTCCAAATCCAACCGCTTCCAGCAAGGCTTGGCCAATTCCAGCGGCATCGTCGGCAAATATCTGATGACCGGCAATGGCGGCGGTGCGAGCGGCCTCTTCAGCGACCCGCTCAATGAGTACAAAGGGGCGGTCACTGGCGCCGCGGTGCTCTCCTATGTGCCCAATGACGTGAAGGGTCGGGGCTTTTATGGCGGCGGCCGCATGACGGCCCGCGGCCAGATGTCGCCCATGCAGTATGGTCTGAGCGGTCCACACGGCGCGCCGAGTTGGGGCGCCGGCTACAAGAAGGCGCTGATCGAGCAGGCCAACCGCCGGCTGACGATGGTGAACTTCATCTCCCAACTGCCGGTGGAGACCAACACGGTGGACCTGGACCCGGAGGTGAAGGACGCCTGGGGCCTGCCCGCCATGCGCATCACCACCACCAGCCATGAGAATGACTTCAAGGCGATGCAGTTCTTCATCGACCGGTCGGTGGATATCCTGAAGGCGGCCGGCGCGACTCAAGTCTGGTCCGATGGAGTCAGCGACTCCAAGGGCGGGGCGCATGCCCGCGGCACCTGCCGCATGGGCAATGATCCCAAGTCATCGGTGGTGAACAAGTATCACCGCGCCCATGACGTGCCGAACCTGTTCGTGGTGGACGGCTCCAGCTTCGTCACCGGTGGACGCAACCATCCCACCATGACCATCTCGGCGCTGGCCTATCGCTGCGCGGATCATCTCGTGAAGGCTGCAAAAACGGGTAATGTGACAATCTGACGAGACGGTTATTGCGTACGCTGCGGCGCTCCACCTTGTGGGGCGCCGCTTGCTTTCCGCTGTGAACCGGGGCGCCTGCCCCACGGAGGGCGCGGAGTGTTGAATCTTATCCGCGCAAGGAAGAATTCAGCGTGCCGGATACGATCAGGAAGCGAGCGTGTTGCACGGCCTCTTCCGCGCTTGGGAAGCGCGCGGCATCGAGTTGATCTCTGAGCAGCGCCGGCAGGCGGATCGCCTTGCCGTGATGATGGGTAACATGGGCCGTGTAGGAGCCGTCCTGGCCCGCGACGGCAATGCGAAAGCCATTCAATTCATCTTGGGATTCGTTCGGGGCCCCGGCCGCGATGCTCGCGGCACGCCCCAAGGAGCGCAAACAGTCCAATGGCGACCAACTGGACTGCTCGGCGGGGG
>DATHLY010000307.1:0-11267 GCA_035487655.1 Rhizomicrobium sp.
AAAGGAATATATCTGGCTGGATGATCTGCTGGTCGGGCTGGTCGATTCCACCCAAGGCACGCCGGTGCTGTATTTCGTGCACAGCGACCAGTTGGGCACGCCGCAAAAGATCACCAACGCTGGCAAAAGCGTGGTCTGGGACAGCGTCATCGATCCGTTCGGAAATTCAGTATCACTGGCGATGGGTAGTTGGGATTCGACAAAATGGGACCAATCCAATTGGGGCAGCATCGGCACCGCGGGCCAGTGGAATGTCTCAACCTGGAACGCCGCCAATTGGGGCTCAAACACCACCCAGACCGCACTGCGATTCCCCGGTCAGTATTTTGATGCGGAGACCGTCCTGCACCAGAACTGGAATCGCGACTACGATCCGACGATCGGGCGGTATGTGCAGAGTGATCCTGTTGGATTAGCAGGAGGAACTAACACTTATGTTTACTCGGATGGAAATCCAGTCTCTTGGTTCGATCCCTTTGGTTTATTCCACTGTGTTCAGAACGCATCCTGCGATTTCGCTCCTGAAATGACTAATGCGCTCACTTGCTTCGATAGATGTACAGGAGCCAACACTGCCATAACGGGTGGACGAGGCAATCGAGCGAGACCAAATAGTTCACATGCCCGAGGTGAGGCCTGTGATATAGGCCGCGGAGCAAACCCTGGCCTTTCGCCGGCCCTAGGTTTTGGGCACCACGTCAAAGGCAATCGTCGTCCGCGGCTCGGAATCGTGAAACGGTATGGTGCCATGCCACATGTAAGACGGGAACAGCACCAGCCGGCCCGGCTTGGGCTGGATGGCGCGGCGGATCGGATCCTTCAGCGTGACGTCCAGGGCAGGCTCGCCGAATTTGATCCAGCCTTGGCGGGTTTGCGTGTCCTCGACGGCGCGCGGCAAAGCCACATAATAGCAGGAACTGATCCAGCCTTCGGGATGGACATGGTTGGTGTGAAAGCCGCAGTCGCGCAGGCGTGACGACCACGAGCCGGTATAATCGAAACGGCGCGCCCGCCGCGACAGCAAGGGATGTTTGTCATCCTCTTTCATGTCCGCGATATAACGGCCGATGGCTTCGCGGATACGCAATTGGAGCCGCTCGACCAGCGCATGGCCCGCGCCGAACAGCTTGTCGGCCGTCTGGGTGCCGTTGCGCAAGGACTGATCGAGATATTCCCGGGTCGTGGGATGTATCCGGTCGAGATAGGCATTGAGTTCCGCATTGAAGATTTCCATATCGGAAAAGCCTTCCGGCGGCTCGAGATCGTAAATCCGGATCAGCGAGTCATAGCCGTTCAGCGCCTCATCGCGCTCGTCACCCAGCATGCGCCAGGCTGTTCCCAATATTGCCAGCGCCACCTGGTCGTAAGGCGCCAGCGCCACGCATCTTTCGCAAAAGGCCGCCGCCTTTTCGGGATCGCCGGCCTCGATCGCCACTTCCGCCACACAGGACAGCAGGTCGGCATCGTCGCTGTGCTTGGCCAGCAAAGCCTCAAGGACTTGCTGTGCCTCCCTATGCCGCTTCATCAAATTCAGCGTGTTGCCCACGCCTGCGGCGGCCTGCAGATTGTCGGGATCCATGCTGGCTGCCTCGCGATAGACCGCATGCGCTTCCTCGGCGCGTTTCTCGTGGGCGAGGAAAAAGGCCTTCGAAAGCAGCAGCTCCACCGTCTTGGGGGCGCGGTCGTAGGATTTGAGATAATCCTTGTGACCCAAGCGGTACATCAGGTCGTTGTGGAATTTGTGCCATTTTGGATTGCCGGGATCGCGGGCGACCAGGCTCGCGCTCAAGGCTACCGCTTCGTCATAGCGCTTGAGTCTTTGCAGCATATCGACACGGAGGGCGTCGATGGAAAGATCCGGGTTGAGGGCCGCGGATTTTTCGAAATTCTCCAGCGCTTCCTCGTTTCTGTTCTGGCGATGGAGAGACTGGCCGAGGGTCTCATGTACGGCGGCGCGCATTTGCTGCGGCATCGGTTGCGGCAAGGCGGAACGCAGAAGGCTTTCGGCTTCCTGCGGGTGTTGGACCGCAAGCAGCAGGCCCCCAAGCGCCAATTTGGCTCTGGCATGGCCGGGCAGGGCGGCAAGCCACTGCCGGAATACCGTTTCGGCGTCCGCCATTTCGCCCAATTGCTGCAAGGTGGTTCCGGCTTCGTAATAAGCCTCGCCATAATCGGGCTTCAGGGCAAAGGCGGCCTTGAAGGCGTTGACCGCCTCCTGGTGGCGCTCCAGCCAACGCAGCGCGGTGCCGTGACTGAAAGCCAGGACCGCCTCACGGGGATTGGCGGCGCGGGCTCTTTTAAACAGATCGGCCGCATCCGCGTGGCGCTGCTGGTGCATCCTCACCAGCCCGGCCATGTGCAGCAGCCGGGGATCGCTGGTGAAGCGCTCAAGCAGGGGGGCCAAAGTCCGGTCGGCGGTGTCGGCGTCCCCGGCCTGGAGGGCTTGATTTGCCCGCGCGAGCGCCTGCGGGATGGCAGAATTGGCTGTTCTGGCGACCATGACGCCACCCTATAGGAGAGAAGTGGCCACTGTCAGGCCCGAAACGCGGCCGATATTCCAAATTATGCATTTCATTTCAGGCACTTGCGAAAAAGGGCGACATAATCTCCAATTGTCGCAAAATGTCACCGATTGGGGCTTCCCCCCTCGAACATCGATGATTTAATAAGTATCTGGGCGGGGGGCATTAGACCTTTGAGCATGCATTCGCTTTTTTTGGATATCGGCTGGTGCCTCGCGGCCATCGCAATGATGGGCGCGAGCTATACAGTTCTCGCCGCGGTACTGGCCGGCCGCTTCATGCAAAATGCCGATGATGCCGCCGTGCAGAGTCCGGCGGTCACCATTCTCAAGCCGCTTCACCGGGGCGAGCCGGACCTCGCGCGCAATCTCGAGACCTTCTTTGCCCAGGACTATAGCGGCGCTCTCCAGATCGTATTCGGCGTGCATGATCAGGAAGATCCCGCGGTGGCCGTGGTGCGTGCGCTCCAAGCCAAATATCCGCATCGCGACACGATGATCGTGGCCGACACGGCGCTGTATGGCGCCAATGCCAAGGTTTCCAACCTGATCAACATGCTGCCAGCCGCGCGCCACGATAGGTTGGTGCTATCGGACAGCGACATTGCCGTGGGGCCGCGCTGGCTGTCGCAAGTTATCGAAGCCCTTGGCCGGCCGGGCGTGGGCATCGTCACCTGCCTTTATACCGGTGAGCCGGCGGCGGACGGCCACAGGCTCTGGTCGTCGCTGGCGGCGATGGGCACGTCCTACACATTCCTGCCCAACGTCTTGCTGGGCACGTCACTCGGCCTGGCGGCGCCATGCTTCGGCTCTACCATCGCTCTGAGGCGCGAGACCTTGGAAGAAGTGGGAGGCTTTGCGGCCTTCGCCGACCATTTGGCCGATGACTATGAAATGGGCCGCGCAGTGCGCGGCAAGGGCTATACCCTGGCGATACCGGCCATGGGCGTGGGCCACACGACCGCCGAAGACAGTTTCCGGGATCTGTTTCGCCATGAGTTGCGCTGGACCCGCACCATCCGGCTGGTCAATCCTGCCGGACATCTGGGCAGCTTCGTCACCCACGGTTTCGCTATTGCCCTGCTGGGCGCGATCTTGCTGAATTTTAACGCTGTCAGCCTGGCCGTTCTGGGCCTGGCCTTGGCGGCCAGGCTGTTCCTCAAGGCCCGGATTGACGGGCTTTTCGGCACCTATGCCGGTCCCATTTGGCTATTGCCGCTGCGCGACCTGTTAAGCTTTGTGGTGTTCCTGGTCTCCCTGTTCGGAGAGACAGTACATTGGCGCGGGACGCACTTTGCGGTAGAGCCTTCCGGCGCAATGTCCCAGGTCTAGCCGCCAAAAGTTCCCAGACACGCCCTGGCCTCGCCGGGCATGAGGTATGACGTTGATGAAGTCCCTTTTTCTTCAGGCCCCGTCCTTCGACGGTTATGACGGCGGCGCCGGCGCGCGCTATCAAATGAAGCGCGAGGTCAAGAGCTTCTGGTTCCCCACTTGGCTGGCCCAAGCCGCCGCGATGGTGCCGGGCGCACGCCTGATCGACGCTCCGCCGCACAATCTTTCTTTCAAGGACATTGAGGGGGATGTGAAGGCGCATGAGCTGATCGTCATCCATACCTCCACACCCAGCTTCAAGTCGGACTGCAAGACGGCCGGGATGATCCGCGCCATCAATCCCACAGCCAAGATCGGCTTCATCGGCGCCAAGGTGGCAGTCGAGCCCAAGGAGAGCATGGTTGCATGCCCGGTGCTCGATTTCGTCTGTCGCAACGAATACGAATTCACCATCCGGGAACTGGCGCGCGGCGACGATTGGGCCGGCATCAAGGGCCTTACCTGGCGCAATGCGCAGGGCGAGATCGTCTCCAATCCCGAGCGCGAAATCCTTAAGGACATGGACCAGCTGCCGTCGGTGCTGCCCCTGTACAAGCAACTCAAGGTCGAGAAATATTTCGGCGGCTATCTGATGCACCCCTACATGTCCTGGTACACCGGACGGGGCTGCAAGTCGCGCTGCACCTTCTGCCTGTGGCCGCAAACCATCGGCGGGCACAATTACCGCTTCAAGTCGATCGAAAAGGTGATCGAGGAAGTGAAATATGTGCAAGCCGAGTTCCCGCAGGTGAGGGAAATCTTCTTCGACGACGACACTTTGACCGACAATCACGACCGCGTCGAAGCCCTGGCCAAGGAATTGGGCAAGCTGGGCGTGGTCTGGTCCTGCAACGCCAAGGCCAATGTGCCGCGCAAGACTTTGAAAGCCATGAAGGCGGGCGGCCTGCGTCTGTTGCTGGTGGGCTATGAATCCGGCAATCAGAAGATCCTGCACAACATCAAGAAGGGTCTATTGGTGGATGTCGCCAAGCGTTTTGCCCGCGATTGCCACCAACTGGGGATCGTGGTGCACGGCACCTTCATCCTGGGCCTGCCGGGCGAGACCCGCGAAACCATCCAGGAAACCCTGGCCTTCGCCAAGGAAGTCAATCCGCACACCATCCAGGTGTCGCTGGCCGCGCCTTATCCCGGCACCTTCCTGTACAAACAGGCCAAGGAGAATGGCTGGTTCGCGTCCGATGTGGACCTCTTGACCGAGGATGGCACCCAGATCGCGCCGCTCAACTATCCGCATTTGGGTCATACCGAGATCTTCGATTCGGTGGAGGATTTCTACAAGAAGTTCTACTTCCGCCCCTCCAAGATCATGGAGATCGTCAAGGAGATGCTGACCTCGCGCGACATGCTGGTGCGGCGCTTGCGCGAAGGCGTGGAGTTCTTCCAGTTCCTCAAGAACCGCGAAGATATGATCGTTTCGTGAGCACGACGGATTTCCCCCTCCCCCGCGGGAGGGGGCGCGAAAGCGCGCCGCGCTTGAGCGGGGGAGGGGGGTAGCGCGCATCACCCCTCCCCCAAATCTTTTTCGCGTTGCTCAAAAGATTTGCCCCCTCCCACAAGGGGAGGGGGGAACAAGATGAAGAATCTTATCATCACCGCGGATGATTTCGGCGCCGCCGTCGAAGTCAACGAAGCGGTCGAGCGGGCGCATCGCGACGGCATTCTCTCCGCCGCCAGCCTGATGGTGGCGGGATCGGCCGCCGCCGATGCGATAGCGCGCGCCAAGACCATGCCCCGCTTGCGCGTCGGATTGCATTTGGTGCTGGTGGAGGGCAAGCCGGTCCTGCCGGTCAGCGCCGTGCCCGATCTGGTGGACGCATCCGGCCATTTCCGCACCGACATGGCGCGGGCGGGTGCGGCGATGTTTTTCCGGCCCAAAGTGCGCGCCCAGCTCCAGGCCGAGATCGAGGCCCAGTTCGCCGCCTTCGCCGCCACCGGTCTTGCGCTCGATCATGTCAACGCCCACAAGCATTTCCACCTTCATCCCACCATCGCAGCGCTGATGGTGAAGATCGGCAAGGCCTATGACGTGAAAGGCGCGCGCGTGCCCTTAGAGCCGCAGGCCGTGCTGGCCCGGATCGAGCCCCACAAACCGTCCGGCATCGTGGCGCTGACGGCGCCTTTTGCGCGCGGCCTGAAGCGGCGCTTTCGCCGGGCGGGGATCGCCGCGCCCGATTCGGTGTTCGGCCTCGCCTGGTCTGGGGCGATGACGCGGGCCCGCTTGAAGGGGCTTATCGAGCATTTGCCCGAAGGGTTGAGCGAGATTTACCTGCATCCGGCTACGGGGCGGTATGTGGGTTCCGCGCCGGATTACCAATATGCCGGAGAGCTGGCAGCCCTGACCGATCCGGGCCTGCCGGCCCTGTTGGCGGCAAAAGCCATCCGGACGGGCGGCTTTGGCGACTTTTTTATCCAATAGAGTCAATGTATTAGATCAATGACACCGGTCAGCATTTTGCGGTTTAATTGCCTTTCCCGAAAGGGTAAGGCAATAGCCGGACAGGAGCGCCCGTGAGCAGTACCGCCTTTGCCATTCCGCCCGATCTGACCCGCGACACCGGCCTGTGGCCCGGTGACGGCCCAATCCGTTTGGGTAGCGACGAACACAAAAGGCTGTTCTGCAAGACCCTGCTGGACACGTTCGACCCCTACAAGCCGGCGGTGCTGGATTGGCCCCGGCTGGGCGAAGAGGCGGAGAAACGCATCACCTCGCTGCCGATCTGGGACATCGCGGTGCAGACCGAAAATCGCGCCGGTCTCAATGTCTGCACCTATGCCGAAAGCGTGCCCGATCCTTTGCTGCGCAAGGCGATCGAGCTCAACGGTTTTGAGGAGCGCCGCCACCGCCATGTGCTGGCCAATCTGGTGGAGGCCTATGGCATCAAGCTGGCGCCAGAGCCGGTCTATGAGCGGCCCAAGGATCCGGAATGGGCCTTCATGGTGACCGGCTACAGCGAATGCATCGATAGCTTCTTTGCCTTCGGCCTGTTCAAGGCGGCCCAGGATACCGGCTATTTCCCGCTCGAACTGGTCCAGACCTTCGATCCGGTGGTGAATGAGGAAGCCCGCCATATCCTGTTCTTTGTGAACTGGGTGGCCTGGCACCGTCGCAACATGGCTTGGTGGCGCCGGCCTTACTTCGAGCTCAAAGTGTTCGCGGTCTGGCTGTTTTTGATCTACGAGCGCATGGGGGTTGCCTCAGACGTTTCCAACGGGCAGCAGGACAACAACTTTACTCTCAGCGGCGCCGAACAGCTTGGATCGGACATTGATGTGGGCGAATTGATCGCCCTCTGTGTTTCTGAGAATGACCGGCGGCTGAAGCCCTATGACGCGCGCCTCAAGCGGCCGCGTTTTGTGCCCTTTATTGCGCGGCTGGCGCTAAAATTTGTCGGTCCGAAAAAGAAGGCGGCCTGACATGAAAATCGGATCGCCGGAACATCGCGACACTTTCTGCCGCCATTTCATTCAGACCTATACGGAATTCGATCCGGAAACGCTGCCCTGGCCGGACTTGGATGAGGCCGCGCTCACGCGCCTGAAATCCGTGCCTTTTTGGGAAGAGGTCTTCTATACGGAGCGCCGCGCCGGCGCCATTGTGGCGGAATTCGTCAAGACCGTCGAAGACCCGGTGATGAAGGAAGCCGTGGCGTTGCAGGGCTTCGAGGAAGCCCGCCATGCCAAGCTGATCCGGGTGATGATCGAGAAGTACGGCATCGACGCGGCAGAGCGTCCGCTGGAGGATGTCAGCGACAATGTCGAAACCCGCTTCAAGGATTTCGGCTTTGGCGAATGCATGGACTCCTTCCTGGGCTTCGGCGTCTTCAAGATCGCCATGCAGTCGGAGTTTCTGCCCAAGGAAATGTTCACCATCTTTGAAACCCTGATGTATGAGGAGACCCGCCACATCGTCTTCTTCGTCAACTGGATGGCCTACAACCAGGCGCAGAAGGGCTTTCTCGCCCGGCTGCTGCTGCCGCTGACCGATTTCCGCTACTATATGCGCGCCCTGGGCCGCATGGTCGGCACCGCCAAGCGCGGCAAGGAGCTGAACGACGGCAAGGAATTTTCCGCCACCCAGGCATCCGTGTTCCTGAACGGCTTCACCTTCCGCCGCTTCCTGGAAGATTGCTATTCCGAAAACCGCCGCCGCATGGGCGTTTTCGACAAGGAATTGCTGCGCCCCAGCTTCCTGCCCCAGCTGGCGGAAACCGCGCTGGGCGCCATGCGGCTGTGGAGCTTCCGCGCCAAGCCGCTGCCTGCGTAATGAAGTGGGCGCCAAAGATTGGAATGGCCCTGGCGCTACTGGCCGGCGCCATCGCGGCACTCTATCTGATCTGGTCGATCGGCTTTGATCCGGTTTTCGCGGCGATCGCTCGCGCGGGTTTCGGTGGTCTGGCAGTTCTGTGCCTCTTTGCTCTTTTGGTGTTCGTCAGCCTGGCCTTTGCCTGGTCATTCCTGTTGCCGCCGGCGCACCGGCGGCCTGTGCCGGAATTCTACATCGCCCGGCTGGTGCGCGATTCCATTGCCGAGATATCGCCCTTCTCGCCGGTGGGCGGCATGGTGGCGGCGGCGCGTTTGATGGTGCTCAAAGGCATGGCCGGCGCCTATGCCGCCGCTTCGGTGGCGGCCGACGCCACCACGGAAGCCATGGCACAGGTGGTGTTTCTGGCCTTCGGACTGGGATTCGGATTCACCCAATTCCGCCATCTCGACGGTTCCGGTCCCCTCACCCAGGCAATGCTGGCGGTCCTGCTTTTGGCGGTGCCGGGGATCGCGCTGCTGATCTTCCTGCAAAAGCGCGGCGCGATGTTCGCTGAGCGGCTGGCGCGGCGCTTTTTTCCGCAAGTGCAGGCGGGCGTCTCGTTCCACCAGGCGATCGAGGAGCTTTACGATTCCCGCGCGCGCTTGGCCGCGTCGGCGGCGCTGCATTTGTTGGCCTGGATCGGGGCCGGTGTCGGCACATTCATCGCCTTCCGCCTGGTGGGGGGCCATATCGGGTTTTTGAATGCTGTCGCCTTGGAGGCCTTGCTCTGCACCTTGCGCAGCATCGCCGCCCCCGTGCCGGCCGCCATCGGGGTGCAGGAATGGGGCTATGCCATGCTGGCGCCCTTGTTCGGCTTGCCGGCGGAAATGGGGGTTGCGGTGTCGCTGCTCAAGCGGGCGCGCGAGATTGTGTTGGGCGTGCCGGCCTTGCTGTATTGGCAGGGCGTTGAAGGGCGAGCCGCGTTTCGCGGAGCAGACGAGCTTGAGCGAGCGGCCGGGGGCAAATCACATGAGTGACATTGCCTTGGTGACGGGAGCATCTGGCTTTGTCGGGTCTGCAGTGGCCCGCGCGCTGGTGGCGCGCGGCCTGCATGTGCGGGTGCTGATGCGCGCCCATGCATCGCGCGCAAATATCAGCGGCGTGGATTGCGAGCCTGTGACCGGCGACATGCGCGATGAAGCCTCCGTGGCGGCGGCCATGAAAGGCGTGCGTTACCTGTTCCATGTCGCGGCCGACTATCGCTTATGGGCACGCGATCCAGGCGAGATTGAACGCAACAATTTGCTCGGTGCGCGCGCCACCATGGGCGCAGCGCTCACCTGCGGCGTGGAGCGTGTGGTCTACACCTCTTCGGTGGCGGCCCTGAAACCGGGGAATAGCGCGGTGGATGAGACCTCACGCCACACGCCGCAAAGCGTGATCGGCGCCTACAAACGGAGCAAGCTGGTGGCCGAGCGCGAAGTCGAACGGCTGGTGCGCGAGGAAGGGTTGCCGGCAGTGATCGTGGCGCCGTCTACCCCCATTGGCCCCCGCGACATCAAGCCCACGCCCACTGGACGGGTGATCGTCGAGGCGGCGACCGGGCGCATGCCGGCCTTTGTCGATACGGGACTCAATCTGGTGCACGTCGATGACGTGGCGCAGGGCCATCTATTGGCCCTGGACAAGGGAAGGATCGGGGAAAACTACATCCTGGGCGGCACCGATGTGGCGCTTCAAACCATGCTGGGCGATATCGCCTTCCTCACCGGGCGACGCGCGCCGCGTTTAAAAGTCCCCCGCGCGCCATTGTTCCCGCTGGCCTGGGCGGCGGAGGCATTCGCCAGGGTCAGCGGCAAGGAACCGTTCCTGACCACCGACGCCCTGCGCATGTCGCGCTATCGCATGTTCTTCAGTTCCGAAAAAGCCAGGCGTGAGCTGGGCTATGCCACACGGCCCTATAAGGAAGGCCTCAATGACGCGCTCGCCTGGTTCCGCGACAACGGGTATCTCAGATGATCGCGGGCATATTGTTCGGCTTTTTGCCGTTGGCCATCTGGCTCTATCTGTTGCTGTTTCACAATTTCTTCTGGCTGCTGCGCGAGCGCGACACAAGGCCGGTCGCGGCGCCGGCGTCCTGGCCGTCTGTGGTGGCCGTGGTGCCGGCGCGCAACGAGGCCGATGTGATCCAGCGCAGCGTCGGCAGTCTTTTGGCCCAGGAGTATCCGGGCGCATTCCATGTCGTACTTGTGGACGACCAATCCGATGATGGCACCGGCCAGTTGGCGCGGGCGTTGAACTCCGATCGCTTGACGGTCCTTGATGGCGCGCCGCGTCCGCAGGGCTGGACGGGCAAGCTCTGGGCCATGAATCAAGGTGTGGAACACGCCGCCACGCACCTCATCAGTCGTGAAGGCAGTCCCGAGTTTCTCTGGTTTACCGACGCCGACATCACCCATTCGCCAGACAATTTGCGCCAGCTGGTAACGCGCGCGGAATCCGGGGGTAAGGTTCTGGTTTCGCTGATGGCACGCCTGTCGTGCAGGAGCTATGCCGAGCATTTCCTGATTCCGGCCTTTGTCTTTTTCTTCGACATGCTGTTTCCCTTTGGCGCCGTCAACAATCCCCACAGTCCGGTGGCGGCGGCGGCCGGCGGTTGCATGTTGGCGCGTTGCTGTGCCTTGGAGAAGGCGGGCGGGCTCGCCGCCATCCGCAATAGTATCATCGATGATTGCGCGCTGGGCCGGGCGATGAAGCGGCAGGGACCGATTTGGCTGGGCCTGACCGATCGGGCGGTGTCGCTCAGGCCCTATGATCACATTGCCGACATCCAGCATATGGTGACGCGCACGGCTTACGCCCAGCTGGGCTATTCTCCCCTGGTTCTGGCCGCGACGCTGTTGGGGCTGGCCATGGTCTATCTCGCCCCGGTGATGACGGCACTGTTTGCCTGGGGCCCGTCACAACTGGCAGGATGGCTGACCTGGATCATCATGGCGGCGATGTATGTGCCCATGCTGCGCTTCTATCGCTTGTCATGGCTGTGGAGCCCGGCCTTGCCCTTGATCGGCCTTTTCTACGCGGTCTTCACATTCCAGTCCGCTCTCCAAT
>DATHLY010000308.1:0-5367 GCA_035487655.1 Rhizomicrobium sp.
CGAGATGCACTTCGATGCCGGCGCGACGAACACGGTGGGCGGCACGGTCCATTTCGATGTCGCCGACACTGACCACGTCTTCCGCCAGGCTGGGGCGGATGCGGCGCAGGACGGCGCGGAGCCGGGCCAGCAATTCTGTCATCGAGAAAGGCTTGGTGAGGTAGTCGTCCGCGCCGGTATCCAGGCCACGGATGCGGTCCGATTCCTCGCCCCGCGCGGTGAGCATGATGATGGGGACGTTGCGGGTTTCCTGGCGTCCGCGCAGGCGGCGGCAGACTTCGATACCGGAAAGCTGGGGCAGCATCCAATCCAGCACCACCAGATCGGGCTGTTCCTCGGCGGCGACCAGAAGCGCTTCCTCGCCGTCGCGGGCTTCCAGGACCCGGTATCCCTCGCGCTCCAGATTGTAACGCAACAGAGTGACCAAAGCGCTTTCGTCTTCGGCAACCAGAACGGTGGGCTTGCTCATGCGTGGGTCTCGTAGGGAACCGATGTTTCGCTGGTGGTGTCCGCCTTGGGGCGATTGGCGGCGAGATGACCGGCGCGCACCATGTGATAGACGACCTCCGCGATATTGGTGCAGTGGTCGCCGCAGCGTTCGATATTCTTGGCGACGAACAGAAGGTGCGTACACAGGCCGATGGTGCGCGGGTCTTCCATCATGTAGGTGAGGAGTTCGCGGAACAGGCTGTTGTAAATCTCGTCGATCTCACCGTCGCGGTTCCACACCGCTTCGGCTTCCTCGGCATTGCGGCTGGTGAAGGCATCCAGCACTTGCTTGAGCTGGTTCTGCGCCGCCTTGCCCATACGGGCCAGGCTCTGGGTGAGGCGGATGGGCGGCTCGCGGTTCAACACCAAGGCGCGCTTGGCGATATTCTTGGCGAGATCGCCGATGCGTTCCAGTTCGGCCGCGGTCTTGATCGCAGCCAAGGTCTCGCGCAGGTCCACCGCCATGGGCTGGCGCAAAGCCAAAAGCTTCAGCGCCCGGTCCTCGATCTCCTGCTGGATCTCATCGATGCGGTCGTCTCCGCCCACGGCGCGTTCCGCCGCCACGCTGTCGCGGCGGGCGATGGCCTCAATGGCCGCGGCGAACTGGGCCTCGGCAAGGCCGCCCATCTGCGCCACCAGCGCGGACAAGGCCTCAAGCTGTTCCCCGAAGGACTTGACGGTATGTTCTGTCATCGCGCGGTTTTTTCCAATCGAGGGCCAAACGAGCATTTGCATGCCCGGATTAAGCGGTTCACGCCACTCCTATGCGACTGTTTTATAACATTTCCGTGACAGGCTCCGGTACGACCGGCTTTGCAGCCGTTTCGGGCCGCGCAGCGGGCAGAAAGACAGTGAATACGCTGCCTTCCCCCACTTTGCTCTCGATGGCGAGCCGGCCCTGGTGGCGGCTGATAATGTGCTTGACGATGGCAAGTCCGAGCCCGGTCCCCCCCTTTTCCCGGCTGCGCTTCACATCCACCCGGTAGAAGCGCTCGGTCAGGCGGGGAACGGCGCTGGGAGAGATGCCCTCCCCATCGTCACTGACCGCCGCGAAAACCTGGCCGTCCGCCTGTCCGATGGCGATTTCAACCTTGCCCTTGTCGCGGCCATATTTGATGGCGTTGTGAACCAGATTCTGGAACAGCTGCACCAACTCGTCGTGATCGCCGATCACTTGCGGCAAGCCAGACTCCGCCTTCACCGTGACCGTCATGCCGTCCTGGGCGGCGAGCGGCTTGAGCGCGGCGGCCGCCTGCCGCACCACGCCTTCCAGCCCGATACGGCCCTCCGGCTTGACATGCTCGTTCATTTCGATGCGGCTGAGCGAGAGAAGATCGTCGATCAGCCGGCGCATGCGCGCCGCTTCGACCCCCATGATGTCGAGAAACTGATTGCGCGCGGCCTCATCGTCGCGGGCATGGCCCCGTAAGGTCTCGATAAAGCCCGACACCGCCGCCAGCGGCGTGCGCAATTCGTGGCTGGCATTGGCGATGAAATCGGCGCGCAGCTGCTCGCTGCGTTTCACCACGGTGAGGTCGTGGAGCAGAAGCGCGGTCACCGATGGCGACAGGCTGATGCGCGCGGCATAGGCCTGGTAGTGCCGCTCGATCGGCACCGGCAGGCTGAACGGCACGTCGGTGGAAAAACCGCGGCGCGCCTCGGCGATCGCTCCCAGCACATGGGGATTGCGCAGAACGGAAGAGGCGCGCTTCCTGTCCAAGCCGGGCCCCAGCACATCGCGCATGGAACGGTTGACGAACAACACGCGCTCGTCATCGTCCAGCAGCATCACGGGAATGGGCAGCTGATCCAGCAGCACCCTTGTCATGGGGGGGAGCGAGGCCAAGGGATCGTCGACCGCCTGTTCGGGGGCCCTGAGAATGGGTTGCTGGAAAGAGACGAACTGGACGATCAGCACGGCCGCCAGGCCCAGCGCCGCCAGCGCCCAGAACAGGCCGGGACCGGCGAACAACACCACAGCGCCGCCGGCGATTGCGCCGACAATCAGGGGCCAGGCTATGGCGCGCAGGCGCGCGAACGATTCCCGCATCGCTCCATCATAGTCCCGAATGCGACGATTCGGTAACGCGGCGAACAGCTTACCGTGACGGATTGCTGACCGATTGCCGTCATGGCATTTTGTTCGTACACGGATGAGATCGACCGCGGGGGGCCGAGATCGTCCATAATACAACCAGCACGTGTATTTTTCGGGAAAATGGGTCAATTCGCCTAGTAATCCAAGCCGATAAGGGCTGGAGTTGACGCAGGTAACGCGGGCAGAACTGAGCCTGTCATGAGGGGGCTTTCATGAGTCAGGTCATTCTTGCAGAGGATGAAGCGCAACTGCGCCGACTGATATCCTCCATGCTGACCGACAGAGGCGTCAGCGTGACGGAAGCCGCGGACGGAGCAGAGGCTTTGCAACGGTTGAAGGAGGATCCTTCCGCCACCCTGCTGTTGTCCGACATCGTCATGCCGAACATGAACGGCTATGAGCTGGTGGAGGCATCGCTGAAGTTGCGCCCCGAGCTCAAGATCCTGATGATGACGGCCTATGCCGCTGAGCGGCCGCCGCCATCCGCGCTCAAGGCGCGGGAGATCCGCACCCTGATCAAGCCCTTCGATCCCGACCGAATGTGCGATCTGGTCGTGGACATGCTGGCGCGGCCTTAGAGTCCCGGCTGATCAATCCGGTCTGATCAATCGAGCTTGGCGCGGCCGCGCTTGATTTCGGCGCGGTGTTTCTTGCTCTCCAGCCGTTTGCGCTTGCTGGCCTTGGGCACCTTGGTGGCGCGCCGCACCTTCTTCGGCGTCGCCGCCCGGCGCAGAATTTCGACCAGACGGGCGCGCGCATCGGCACGATTCCTTTCCTGCTCGCGAAACCGCTGGGCGGTGATGACCAACACGCCGTCCCGCGTCAGCCCACCGCCCAAAAGCAAGGTCGAGCGCGCCAGTTCGGTGAGACTGGGAGAGTGGCGCACATCAAAACGCAGCTGGACCGCGCTGGCGACCTTGTTGACGTTCTGCCCGCCGGGGCCGGAGCTGCGGATGAAACGTTCCTCAAGCTCATCCTCGGAAATGACGATGCGCGCGGTGACATGCAGGTTCTTGGGCAGGCTTTGGGGCAGGCTCATGCGCGAAACACCTTGCCCAATTCACGCTTCATCAACTTGCCCCCGTCATTGCGCGGCAACGCTTGTGGCGACATATGCACCTTTACTGGCACCTTGAACGCCGCCAGCCGCTCGGCGGCGTAATCCTGCAACGCCTTCTCGCTGAGCGCCATACCTGGGCGTGTCTGCACCAGGGCGGCCGGCACCTCGCCCAACAACGGATGCGGCAGACCGATGAGCGCCGCGTCCGCCACCGCCGGATGCTGGGTCAGGATATTCTCCACTTCGGCGCAATAGATATTCTCGCCCCCCCGGATCAGCATATCGTCCGCCCGGTCCAGGATGGTGCAAAAGCCCTCGCCGTCCAGCACGGCGAGATCACCTGTCTTGACCCAGCCATCCCGGAAAGTCTTCGCCGTGGCTTCGGGACGGTTCCAATAGCCCTTCACCACATTGGGACCGAAGGCCCACAACTCGCCGGCCACACCCGGCGGTTGCTCGATCCCGTCTTTCATGATCTTGACGCGGCTGACCGGCAGGGCGGGGCCACAGCTGGACGGACGGTGGAGATATTCCTCGCCCGAATGGGTGGTGCAGGTGGCCGAGGTCTCGGTCATGCCCCAGCCTTGTCCGGGCATGGCGCCAAGTCGCTCGCGGATGCGGCGCGGCAGTGAGGAAGGTGACGGGGCGCCGCCATAGGTCACCAATTGCAGTGACGACAGATCGTGACCGTCGGCCTCTTCCAGCAGAGACATTGCCACCGCCGGCACGCCGCCCGTGACGGTAACCCTTTCCCTGGCAATGAGGGGAAGCGCTTCGCGCGCATCGAACTTGTGCATCAATACCAGCTTGCCGCCGGCCGCCATGTTGGGCAGCAAGACGGAAAGGCTGCCGATGACGTGAAAGAAGGGTACTGCCAGCAGCGTGATGCGTTGCTTATCCGGCTGCGCCAGTTCCATGCCCGCGCGCAGTTGATTGCGCGCATTGGAAAAGGGCATCGCAAAGATGTTGGTGGTGAGCGAGCGATGCGTGCCCAGCGCGCCCTTGGGCGCGCCGTTGGTGCCGGAGGTGTAGAAAATCGTCGCATCGTCTTCCGGCGACAGTGCCACATTGGGCATAGGACTCTCCGGCAGATCCTGCCAATGGGAGGGCGCGCCGATTACCTCTTCCAGCGTCCTCACGCCGGGCGGCGGATGGGCGGCACGGGTAACAAGGAGCTGCGCGGGCGGCAGATCCTTCAACCGCGCCAGCCGCTCGGCATCGGCGAAGACAAAGCGCGCACCGCTGTCCCGGATGCCGTAAGCCAGTTCGGTACCGCTCCACCAGGCATTCAAGGGCACGGCAATGGCGCCCGCCAACAGCGCACCCATGAACACGACCGGCCATTCGGGGAGATTGCGCATCACCAGCGCCACCCGGTCGCCTTTTTTCAGGCCTCGTGCGGCAAGCAGGTTTGCAACGGCAAGGCTGGCGCGCGCAAAGCCCTCATAGCTCACACGCTCGCCTTGATAGACCAAAAATTCCCTGGCTCCGTGTGCCCGCGCCCGCATGAAGGCTTCGGCCGCGGTGGCGGCACATGTTTCCACACCCGCATGGGCACGCCACGCACCGTGATTTCGGCGGTTTCGAAGGCCGCGCCCCGCGCGGTGAGGCGGGCATGCACCTCGGAAAGCGAAAGCGCGGGCCATTTTTTGGGACTGTCATTCATGGCGGGGGTTAGTATAACCCCCGCCATGATTACGCCAGATGGATTTTCAGAAGA
>DATHLY010000309.1:0-2965 GCA_035487655.1 Rhizomicrobium sp.
CCGCGTCAGGCGCGGCGCAGCCGAAATGGCCGGTCAGCCTGACGGCGCGCGAGCTGGAGGTTCTCAAAGGGGTGGCGCGCGGTCTTTCGAACAAGGAAATCGGCCGGGAGCTGAATTTGGCCGAGGTCACGATCAAGCTGCATCTGCGCTCCGTCTTCCGGAAGATCGGCGTACGCAACCGTGCCGAAGCCGCCGTGTTGGCAACACAATTTGGCCTGTGATTTGCAAAAACTCCAATTTTTCCCAATTCCCGACGCACCGAGATCCTGCATGGGAGGCAAATGGAAAAATACGCCGTCCAGGCGGCAAATGCCCTATACTGCGGCGTGGATAAATAGGGCGCCGTCGCATGCGCATCTGGACGGTCGCAATTCTCCTGCCGCTGACGATCAGCGCGGCTCTCGCCCAGGGTTGGCAGGAATATCGCTATCCCGATCTGGGCTTTTCGGTTTCTTTTCCCGGCGAGCCGAAAATCACGGACGGGACCGCCAAAGCCTCCGACGGCGCCGCCGTTACCGAGAAAGTGTTTTCGTTTTCCGGCGACCGCGGCGATTTCCGCGTCACGGTCACGGATTATTCGAATTCCAGCATCGCGGATGACGCGGCGATATCCCAGGCGGCGGACAAATTGCGCGGCACCGGCGATGTCCTGGTGGATGTTTCCGCCCGGGTGAACCGCAACTATGGACGCGAGCTCAGCGTCTCCGCAAAGGATGGCAACAGGCTGGTTGCGGCTGTCTTCTTTGTGGATCGTAAGCTTTATGTGCTGGAAGGCCGGGTTCGCGCGGATACCCCCGACGCCACGCGCTTTCAACAGTCGCTGAATTTCCTGGGCGGCTTTGGCGGGTTCGGGCGGCGCGGCTTTCGTTTTTGAACGGGCGCCAATGACAGTCAATGCAGCTTCAGGCGCGGCCGGATGATGTGATTGACCTGGCTGACGATCACCATCACGATTCCCTTGAAGATCCCGTGAATGGCCAGCAGGTGCATGCGATAGAGCGAGACATAGACGATGCGCGCCAACCGTCCCTCGATCGCCAGGCGCCCGCCGATCAGATTGCCCATCAGGCTGCCGACCGTGGAATAATGGCTGAGAGACACCAGCGAGCCGTGATCGCGATAATGGAATGGCATTAGGGGCCGGCCGTTCACCAGCCGCTTGATGTTGGCGAAGACGGTGCTCGCCATCTGATGCGCGGCCTGGGCCCGGGGCGGCACCGGGCGGGTTTGGCCTTCCGCCAGAAAATAGCAACAATCGCCCAACGCGAAGATGCGGTCGTCGCGCGTGGTCTGCAAGGTCGGCCGCACCACGAGCTGGTTGTTGCGGTTGGTTTCCAGGCCGCCGATATCCTTGAGGATATCCGGCGCCTTGACGCCGGCCGCCCACACCCGCAGGTCGGCCTTGATCGTCTCGCCGGAGCTGGTGACCATGCCCTCACCGGTCGCTTCCACCACCGCCATGCCGGTCAGAACCCGCACGCCCAAATCTTCCAGATCGCTTTTCGCCGCCGCCGCCAGATCTTCCGGCAATGCCGGCAGGATGCGCGGGCCGGCCTCGATCAAGGTGACTTGCAGCCTGCTTTCGTCGAAGTCTTCCAGGCCGTAGTGCCTCAACTCGGCGGCGGCGTTGTACAATTCCGCCGCCAGTTCCACGCCTGTGGCACCGCCGCCGACAACCGCGATGCTGACATGCGCATCGGCGCCCGGATCGGCGCTCATCGAACGTGACACGCGCAGGCAATGGTCCAGCAATTTGTGACGGAAACGGTCCGCCTGGAAACGATTGTCCAGAAACAGACAATTCTCCTTCACGCCCGGGGTGCCAAAATCGTTCGACACCGACCCCACCGCCAGCACCAGATAATCGTAGCGGATGCGATGGCGGCCCATGATTTCGCGCCCATCTTCATCGACGATGGGGGCGATCACCACATGGCGCGCCTCGCGCTCGATCCCTTCCATCTCGCCATAGAAAAACCGATAGCCCCAGCGATGGCCATGGCTGCGATAGCCCACTTCGTCCAGATTGGCGTCCAGCGACCCGGCCGCGACTTCGTGCAGCAGCGGCTTCCAGACATGGGTGCTGTTCTTCTCCACCAGGATGATATCGAAGCGCTCCCGGCCAAAGGCGGCGCCCAGCCGGGTCACCAGCTCCAAGCCGCCCGCACCGCCGCCCACCACGAGGATCTTGGTTTTACGGTCTTTCGCGTCCCCGGTCATCGGCATCCCCTGAATTGGTCTGGACAGTAATTGCTTTGCTGGCGGCGCGCGAGTGCGCCTTATCGCCCCCGGTCCCGTGATTGCGTTGCCGGTCCGGCTGGCCGATAACCCTGTGGGGTCTGCGACCAGGGAACGTGCCGGACATGAATCAACTTATGACCATCGCGATTTCCGCGATTCCCATCATCATCGCGATCACCCTGCATGAAGCCGCGCATGGCTACGCCGCCCGGCATTTCGGCGACGACACCGCGGCCAAAGCTGGCCGTATCACACTCAATCCCCTCAAACACATCGATTTGTTCGGCACCATATTGCTTCCGGCATTCCTGCTGCTGTCGAAGGCGGGGTTTATCTTCGGCTATGCCAAGCCGGTGCCGGTCGATTTTGCGGCGCTGCGCCATCCCAAGCGCGACATGATCTGGGTGTCTGCCGCCGGGCCCGGCATGAACATCCTGCTGGCGCTGCTGTCGGCCCTTCTGCTGGGATTGGCTCTGCGCCTGGGTGGCACATTGCCCGCATGGGTGCCGGCCCTGTTGTGGAGCTCGGTCGACATCAACCTGGTGCTGGCGGTTCTCAATCTGTGGCCGATCCCGCCGCTGGACGGCAGCAAGATCGCGGTGGGATTGCTGCCGCCTGCGTTGGCGCTCCCGCTGTGGCGAGCGTCCCGCTTCGGAATGTTGTTCCTGCTGGCGATTTTCTTTATCGCGCCGTTGGCCGGCATCGATGTGTTCGGCTGGATGAT
>DATHLY010000310.1:0-4078 GCA_035487655.1 Rhizomicrobium sp.
ACGCATTTTTCGTCGCCTTTCTGTTTCCCAATTACTTCCGCGCAATCTTTGGCGAAGGCACCATCAACCCGGCCTTCCTGCCGCGCTATGCGGCGCTGCATGCCAAGGGCGAGCATGAGGCAGCCGCGCGTTTCGCTAACGCAGTGTTTGCCTGGCAAATGGCGGCGCAAGTGGTGTTGCTGGTGCTTGCTACGCTCTTCATGCCGCTCATCATCCGCGTGCTGGCGCCGGGCTGGTCGGGCGAGCAGTTTGACCTGACCGTCAGCTTGGCGCGAGTCACCTTTCCCTACCTGATCATGACCCTGGTGGCGGTGCAGCTGTCGGCGATGCTCAATGCTATCGACCGTTTCTGGGCCGGAGCCTTCTGGTCCAATTTGCAGAATTTGGCGATGATCGCGACGCTTCTGCTGTACCGCTGGTTCCCCAATGCCGGATACGCCGCCGCCTGGGGCGTGTTTGCAGGGGGCGTGGCGCAACTTATCTTCATCATCTGGGCCGGCGCGCGCGAGGGGCTTTGGCTGAAAATCACCTGGCCGCGCTGGACGCCCGAGATGCGGGAATTCTTTGTCGCCTTCGGCGCGGTGACCTTTGGCGCGGCATCGGTAGTGATTGCGCCCTTTATCGACACGATTCTGGCCAGCTTGCTGCCCACCGGAAGCCGGACCGCGCTCTATTACGCCGACCGCATCTTCCAGCTGCCGTTGGGCGTGCTTGGCATTGCGCTGGGCACGGTGCTGCTTCCGGAAATGTCGGCGCGACTGGCGAAAGGCGACGTTGCGGGGTCGGATGCCGCCCAAAATCGCAGCGCAGCGATGAGCCTGCTCCTCACTTTGCCGTTTATGGTCACCTTTCTGCTCATTCCCGGCACCATCATCCGCGCCATCTTCTTGCACGGGGCGTTCAATCCGCAGGCGGCACAACTGGCAAGCTTGGCGCTGATGGCCTATGGCGTGGGCCTGCCGGCCATGGCGATGCTGCGGATCGTGCAGGCGACCTTCTACGCCCGGCACGATACTTTGACCCCGGCCCGCAGCACGGTGATCGCCTTGGTCAGCAACATCCTGCTCAAGGTGATCTTCGTCTGGGGGTTCAGCCTGGGCGTGGCTGGGTTGGCGCTGGGCACGGCCTTGGGCGCCTGGATCAATGTCGCCCTGCTGACCTTCACAGGTCGAAGCCGCGCGCTGATTGCGATCGAAACCCAATTCCTGCGCGCCTTTCCTGTATCTTTGCTGGCGGCCATCGCTTGTGGCGCCGGTGCCTGGGTTGGCGCCGTCATGCTGCGTGGCCAGGGCGATGTCGTGGCGCTGGCAGGTGCGGTCGCGGTCGCCGCGCCCGCCTATGGCGGCATACTGTTGCTGATGCGTCATCGCCTGCCGCTGAGGCGCGCAGCATGAGACTATTCGCTGCGCTCTCCGTTCCCGAATCGGTGGCGCATGAACTGATGCTGCTGCAGGGCGGCGTGCCCGGCGCGCGCTGGCAGAGTCGCGAGCAACTGCATCTTACCCTGCGCTTCATCGGTGAGGTGGACGGCCGAGACGCCCGCGCCATTGACGACGCGCTGGCTGGGATCGATGCGCCTGCCTTTCATCTGCAGCTGCACGGTGTCGGCCAGTTCGGCAACAAGCAGCCTCATACGCTGTGGATGGCAGCGCGCCCCAACGATTTGCTCGATCATCTCGCCCGCAAGGTGGACACGGCGATCCGCCGGGTTGGACAGCCGCAAGACACGCACAAATTCACGCCGCACGTCACGCTGGCGCGGCTGCGCAACCCCGAACTGGACAAATTGCGCGAATGGTTGACGGATCATGCGCTGTTCACCAGTGCCGAATTCGCCGTGAATGCGTTTTGCCTTTATTCGAGCAAGTTGACCAGCAATGGCAGCATCTATCGGGTGGAACAGGATTATCCGCTGAGAGGGTTGGACAATGACGAAACTGACGATTGAGGAATTGCGCATCGCGCTGAAGCGGCTCCCCGACTGGGAGTTGGTAAAGGACCGCGAGGCGATCACGCGAAAATTTCAGTTTGTGGATTTCGATGCCGCGTTCGCCTTCATGACGCGCTGCGCGCTGCTCGCCGCGAAAATGGACCACCATCCTGAATGGTTCAATGTCTACAACAAGGTTGAGGTGACATTGGCGACTCACGACGCCGGCGGCGTCACCCAAAAGGACATCGAGCTGGCCGCGGCCATGGATGGCTATGCCGCTCTCAGCCGCGGTTGAAGGGCCCCTAATCGTGAAGAAGCATTAGGAAAAATATCGATCCAAGACCATCAAGGCGATGCTGGCGCCCACGGGCGTCAGCACGACCGCGGCGGCGAACCAGAGGCCGGCATGCCGGCCGTCGAGCTTGGCCCAATAACCGACGCCCATCGCCGCAAGAAGGTACAGAAAAAGTATCATCGGACTCCAATCTTCCGCCCCCTCCTCCCGCGGGAGGGGGCGCGAGAACGCGAAGCGTTTGAGCGGGGGAGGGGAAACACGGTGCCTTTTTGCGCAGCACCTCTCCCCCGAATGCCGCTCGTTGTGCTCGCAGCATTCGCCCCCTCCCGCAAGGGGAGGGGGATCACCTCTTCGCATTCTTCACCAAGTCATCCACGACCGACGGATCCGCCAAGGTCGATGTGTCGCCCAGGCTGGACGTGTTGCCTTCCGCGATCTTGCGCAGGATGCGGCGCATGATCTTGCCGGAACGGGTCTTGGGCAGGCCGGGGGCGAACTGGATGACGTCGGGACGCGCAATGGGGCTGATCTCATGACTGACGAATTTCTTGAGTTCGTCGTTCAGCGCACCGGTCGCCGCGATGCCCGCCTTCAAGGTGACATAGGCGTAGATACCCTGGCCCTTGATGTCATGGGGATAGCCCACCACCGCGGCTTCCGCGACGTCGTGATGGCCGACCAGGGCGCTTTCGACTTCGGCGGTGCCAAGCCGGTGGCCTGAGACGTTGATCACGTCATCGACGCGGCCGGTAATCCAGTAATAGCCGTCTTCATCGCGGCGGCAGCCGTCGCCAGTGAAATATTTGCCACGATAGGTCTTGAAATAAGTGTCGATGAAACGCTGATGGTCGCCATAGACGGTGCGCATCTGTCCCGGCCAGCTTTCGAGGAGGCAGAGATTGCCGCTGGCGGCGCCTTCCAGAACCTTGCCGTCGGCATCGACCAACTGGGGCACAATGCCGGGCAGCGGCTTGGTGGCGGAGCCGGGTTTCAAGTCCGTCGCGCCGGGCAGGGGCGAAATCAGGATGCCGCCGGTTTCGGTCTGCCACCAGGTATCCACGATGGGGCAGCGGCCATCGCCCACCACGCGGTGATACCAGAGCCAGGCCTCCGGATTGATCGGCTCACCCACGCTGCCCAGAAGGCGCAAGGAGGCGCGGCTGGTTTTTTTCACCGGCGCGTCGCCGTCGCGCATCAAGGCGCGGATGGCGGTAGGGGCGGTGTAGAAGATATTGACCTTGTGCTTGTCGATCACCTCCCAGAAGCGCGAGGAGCTGGGATAATTGGGCACGCCCTCGAACATCAGGGTGGTGGCGCCATTGGCCAGCGGGCCATAGACGATATAGCTGTGACCGGTGACCCAGCCGACATCGGCGGTGCACCAGAAGATTTCGCCGTCGTGATAGTCGAAGACGTGGTGATGGGTATAGGCCGCCCACAGCAGATAACCGCCGGTGGTGTGCAGCACACCCTTTGGTTTGCCGGTCGAGCCTGAAGTGTAGAGGATGAACAGGGGATCTTCCGCACCCATCACTTCTGGCGGGCAGTCGTCGCTCACCTTGGCCGCTTCTTCGTGATACCAGACGTCGCGGCCGGCCTTCATGCCGACATTGCCGCCCGTGCGTCTGACCACGATCACGCTACTCACGCCGGGCGCCTTGGCCAATGCCTCGTCGGTGTTCTTCTTCAAGGCGACGGCCTTGCCGCCACGTAGGCCTTCATCGGCGGTGATCACCACCTTGCTGTCGCAGTCGATGATGCGCCCCGCCAAACTGTCTGGCGAGAAACCGCCGAACACCACCGAATGCACCGCCCCGATCCGGGTGCAGGCTAGCATGGCATAGGCCGCT